>URWG01000082.1 GCA_900551495.1 uncultured Eubacteriales bacterium | reverse complement strand
TGGCAAAACCGAAGGTTTTGACGGAGGGAGAGAACTCTGAGATGGTGAGAATTTAGCGAGAACAGGAAAAATATTCAGTTTATTCTCTCCCTCAGTCAGCTTCGCTGACAGGTCTCGCTGCGGCTCGGTCACCTCGCGGCTTTGACATGCCACCGGCATGTCATTCACTACCGCTCGGTCGCTTCGCTACCCTCGTCAGAGGGAGCCGATACACACGCCTCTGCGTTGCTTTTCGGGCATACGTCCCGCGCGGGCGGCATACATTGTTCTCGGAGGTGGTTCCCTTGGTCATGGGCTTTGTCTGGCTCGGGATGCTTGTCCTGTCAGTCGCCGCTGCAATCGGAGGCGGTGCGCTCGGAGCGCTGACTCCGGCAGCGATGGAGGGAGCCGCCTCCGCCATTACGCTGTGCATTTCGCTGGCGGGGGCGCTGTGCCTGTGGAGCGGGCTGGCAAAGGTCATGGAGCAGGCGGGCTTGACGGAAAAGCTCGGACGGCTCATGGCGCCGCTGCTGCGACGTCTCTTTCCGAACGCCGCCCGCGACCGTATCGCCTTGGGCTATCTGACGGCGAATATCTCCGCAAATCTGCTGGGGCTGGGCAATGCCGCCACGCCGATGGGGATCGCTGCCGTCCGAAGGATGCAAAAAAACAACCGCCCCGGGGAGGCGACGGACGAAATGTGCCTTCTGATCGTGATGAACACGGCGTCGATCCAGCTTCTGCCGACGACGGTCGCGGCGGTGCGGGCGTCGCTGGGGGCTGCCGCGCCGTTTGACATTCTTCCGGCGGTCTGGCTGACCTCGATCGCTTCGGTCGGCATGGGAATTCTTGCCGCAAAGCTCCTGCGCAGGCTGGGGGAGCGCCATGCTTGACCTCCTCGTGCCGCTGCTGATGATCGTTGTCTGCGTCTGCGCCATGGCGAAAAAGCAGGAGGTCTACCCCGCGCTCCTCAGCGGCGGGCTGGAGGGCTTGAAGCTGCTGCTTTCCGTTGCGCCCGCGCTGGTCATGCTGCTGACGGCGGTGCATATGCTGCGCGCTTCGGGTGCAATTGACCGGATGACCGAGCTGCTGCGTCCGGTCGTCCGCCGGGTCGGTATCCCGCCGGAAACGCTCCCCCTCATGCTGCTGCGACCGTTTTCCGGCAGTGCGGCGCTGGCGGTGGGGGCGGACCTGATGACGGTCTACGGCGCGGATTCCCTCATCGGACGCACCGCCGCCGTTATGCTGGGCAGCACAGAGACGACGTTTTACACGATCTCGGTCTACTTTGGTGCAGCGGGGGTCAAAAAGACGCGCTATGCCGTTCCCGCCGCGCTGGTTGCCGATCTGACGGGTTTTTTCATGGCGGCGCTGACCGCCCGCATATTGTGACGGAGCTGCCGTGGCGTTTCCGCCGCGGGGCGGCGTATTGCGTAAACAATTATCGATAAAGTAATATCGACACTATTGACTTTCTCTGTCGGACTGATTAAAATAAATAACAGAGAGGGAAAACTCCCGATCATTCAGAGAAAGGGGCATACTATGAAGAGAATCGTTGTTGCCGGCGGAGGCGTCCTTGGCAGTCAGATCGCGTTTCAGGCGGCTTACTGCGGCTGTGACGTGACAATTTGGCTCAGGAGCGAGGGCAGCATTGGCAGGACCCTGCCGAAGTTAGAGCACCTGAAGAAAACCTATTTGGAAACGATTGACGCCATGAGCGGCGCAGAGGGCAAGACGCCGCAGCTTTGGGCAGCGGGTATTGCGGATGCCGACGATTTTGACCCCGCCGTCTGCAAGGCAAGGGTGGAACAGGCGGCGGTTTCGCTGCGGACGGAGCTGGATCTGGCAAAGGCGGTTGCGGACGCGGAGCTTGTCATCGAATCCATGGCGGAAAATGCGGAGGATAAGATCGCATTTTACAAAAAGCTTGCGCCGGTGCTGCCGCCGCAGACGATCCTCGTGACGAATTCGTCCACGCTTCTGCCCTCCAAATTCGCGAAATACACCGGTCGGCCGGAAAAATACTTGGCGCTCCATTTTGCAAACTCCATTTGGAAGAACAACACCGCCGAGATCATGGCGCAGCCGAAAACAAGTCAGGCGTCCTTTGATGCCGTAATGCGCTTTGCCGAGCAGATTCGGATGCTCCCGCTACCCGTCCGCAAGGAAAAATCCGGGTATCTGCTGAATTCCATGCTCGTTCCGATGCTGTTTTCCGCGATGGATCTGTATGTCAACGGTATTTCCGACCCGCAGAGCATCGACCTTGCGTGGACGCGTGGGACCGGCGCGCCGAAGGGACCGTTCCGCATCCTCGATACGGTTGGGTTGACCACGGCGCACAACATCGTCAAGCAGTATCTGAAGGTGCCGTCCTTCCTTGCGCCGTACAATTTCCGCGGGATGGACGCCATGCTGCGCAAATACATCGACGAGGGTAAGCTCGGAATGTCCTCCGGCGAGGGCTTCTATCGCTATTGAGAGCAAAAAACGGGACTGCTGCGGCAGTCCCGTTATGATTATACATTATTCGTCCAACGTTTCCTTCAATTCCAGTCCCGGGTTGCGGCGAATGGTAAAATCGATCGCCCACGGGCTGGAAAAGACCAGCAGCTTGTGCCCGCGATAGTCCTCCAGCAGCTCCGCGTCGCTGGAAAGGTTCAGGTCGCTCTCGTCGCACGGGCTTTTGGCGATAAACCGCAGGACCTCGTAGGGCAGCCCCTCCATCCGCAGCTCCACGCCGTACTCCGAGAGCATCCGATAGCGGAATACGTCGAATTGCAGCGTGCCGACGACACCGACAATGACCTCCTCCATGCCGGTATTCGGCAGCTTGAAGATCTGAATCGCGCCCTCCTGTGCGATCTGCTCCGTGCCCTTGACAAATTGCTTGCGCTTCATCGTGTCCTTGGGGCTGACGCGGGAGAAATGCTCCGGCGCGAAGGTCGGAATTCCGGCAAAGCGGAACTTTTTCCCCGGCACGGTAACGGTGTCGCCGATGGAGAAGATGCCCGGATCGAACACGCCGATGATGTCGCCGGCGTAGGCTTCGTCGATGATCTCGCGCTCCTGCGCCATGAGCTGCTGCGGCTGCGACAGGCGCAGCTTTTTGTTGCCCTGCACATGAAAGACCTCCGCCTCGCGCTCAAACTTGCCCGAGCAGATGCGCATAAAGGCAAGACGGTCGCGGTGCGCCTTGTTCATATTTGCCTGAATTTTGAACACAAACGCCGAAAAATCGGGGGAAAATGCGTCAATCACCCCGCAATCGGCAACTCTCGACAGGGGCGGCGGCGTCATCTGCAGGAATGCCTCCAAAAACGGCTCGACACCGAAATTGGTCAGCGCCGATCCGAAAAACACGGGGCTGAGCTCGCCTCTGTGCACCTCGTCCATGTCAAATTCCCGTCCCGCGCCCAGCAGCTCTATGTCGTCGCGGAGCTGCTGCCAGCGGGCGGCGCCGATGTGGTCGGCAACGGCGGGGTCGTCTAAGGCAATCTCCAAGCGGTCGGCACGCTTTTTGCCCGAGACGCCGGAGAAGAAGTTGATCTGGCTCTTCCGACGGTCGTAGACGCCCTGAAACTCCTTGCCGCAGCCGATGGGCCAGTTGACGGCATACGTCTCAATGCCCAGCTCGCGCTCCAATTCGTCGAGCAGGTCGAAGGGGTCCTTCGCCTCGCGGTCGAGCTTGTTGATAAAGGTAAAGATCGGGATGCGGCGCATGGCGCAGACCTTAAAGAGCTTCCGCGTCTGCGGCTCGACGCCCTTTGCGCCGTCGATGACCATGACCGCCGAGTCCGCCGCCATCAGCGTCCGATAGGTGTCCTCGGAGAAGTCCTGGTGCCCCGGGGTGTCAAGGATGTTGATGCAGAAGCCCTCGTACTGGAACTGCATCACGGAGCTGGTCACGGAGATACCGCGCTGCTTTTCGATCTCCATCCAGTCGGAGACGGCGGCGCGGGAATTTTTCTTGCCCTTGACGGCGCCCGCCTGCGCGATCGCCCCGCCGTAGAGCAGGAATTTTTCGGTCAGTGTGGTTTTACCCGCGTCGGGGTGGGAGATGATGGCAAAGGTGCGCCGTCTGCCGATCTCCTGCTGCAAGGTTGACATAATATCTATACTCCTTCAAGGCTCCGATTCGCCGAAGCCGTAAATTCAACATATTTTACCACAGGTAGGCGGGAAATACAAGCAAAAGCACATTATTTCGGAAATTTGTTGCAATGGCCCCCGACGCCTGTTATAATCGAAGCAAACAAACACAAGGAGGGTTCAACCGATGATGTGGAACCGATTGCTCGAGGCGGCGACGGAGGCTGTGACCGAGGCTGCCGATGCTGCGGCGGGCGGCTCGATGGATATGCTGCAAATGCTCGATACGCTGCTGGTCGTTATGCTGCTCGGCTGCGGCGCCTATGCGATTTTTTCCGCTGCCAAGCTGCGGAAGCTGTGCTACCTTTTCCCGAATAACTTTATCTACCCCGGCGACTGCAAGCCCGACGACTGCGTGGATGTGCCCGGCTTTATCTTCTACATCTTCCCGCGGCTGCTCATGCTCGGGATCGGGATGCTGCTGCTCGGCGGTGCGGCGGCGCTCAATATGCTGGTGCTGAAGCTTGACGCGACGTGGATCGATGTTGCAAGCATCGTGCTCCCGCTGCTGCTGTTTGCGTGGTACATCATTGCCCAGCGCAGGGCTGCCAAGAGGTTCTGGTAATGAAGATCGTTATTTTGGAGGGCTATGCCTCCAACCCGCACGACCTCGCTTGGGACGGCTTTGCCCGCTTCGGAGATCTGACGGTCTATGATTTTACCGCGCCGGAGCAGCTCGTCGAGCGCTGCCGCGACGCGGAGATTGTGTTCATCAACAAGTCGCCCATGACCGCCGAGGTGATCGCCGCCTGCCCCAAGCTGCGGATGATCGGCATCCTTGCCACGGGCTATAACATCGTCGATCTCGCCGCCGCCTCTGCGCACGGCGTCACGGTCTGCAACGTCCCCAACTACTCCACGACCGCCGTGGCGCAGATGACATGGGCGCTGCTGCTCGAGGCGACGCAGCAGGTTGGCTTACATAATGCCTCCGTTCACGACGGGCAATGGCAGACCGCGCCGACCTTCTGCTACTGGAACGTCCCGCTCACGGAGCTGACGGGCAAGACCATGGGCATCGTCGGCTACGGCGCGATCGGTCGGACGGTCGGCGCGGTCGCGCAGGCGTTCGGAATGCGGCTGCTCGTCACCGCACGGCATCCGAAGCCCGTGCCGGAGGGCGCGGAATACGTCTCCCTGTCCGAGCTGCTGCGGCGGTCGGACGTGGTCAGCCTGCACTGCCCGCAGACGGCAGAGAATCTGCACATGATCGACGCGCAGGCGCTGGCCGAGATGAAGGACGGCGCGATCCTGCTCAATACCGCCCGCGGCGGGCTGATCGACGAGGCTGCCGTTGCCGCCGCGCTCAAGAGCGGAAAGCTGGCATACTACGGCGCCGATGTCGTTTCGAAGGAGCCGATCGCGCCGGAGAACCCCCTGCTCACCGCGCCGCGCTGCTTCCTCACGCCGCACATCGCATGGGCGCCGAAGGAGACGCGCATCCGCCTTCATGCCGTTGCGCTGGAAAACCTCCGCGCCTTCCTTGCGGGCACGCCGCAGAACGTCGTGAACCCGTGAACGAAAACAATACCGTCCGACGGCTTCTTGTTGCGTCAAATTATTCTGCGGGCTGCGGTGCGGGCGCGGTCTGCGTCGTGCCTTCAAGCAGCGCACTCATGTCGAACATGGGCAGCGTCGTGCCGTCGCCGGTCATAAAGGTCGGCAGCGCGCCGTCCCAGCGCTCGGCATAGGTGTAGGCGATCAGCGCATCGGTCAGCGACTCGGCGATCTTGCGGTTTGCCTCCGCCTCCGCCTCCGCACGGGTCAGCAGCTCGTAGGCGTCGGCATCCGCCTCGACCTTTTTGATCTTCGCAGCGGCGTCAGCTTCAATCACGCGCTGCTCCGCCTCGGTCTGCGCACGGAGCTTGTTCTGCTCTGCGACCTGCTTGGCTTCCACGGCATCGGTAAAGGCGTCGGTAAAGTCCATGTTCTCGATGGACGTTCCGACCAGCTCGATGTTATACGCCCGCAGCTTTGCCTCCAGCACCTGCTCGATCTCCTCCGCCATCAGGCTGCGGCTGGAAACGAGCGCCTCGGCGCTGTACCTCGCGGTGACGATCTTGACCGATTCGGTGATGCACGGGGCGATCACGGTGTCGAAATAGCCGGTGCCGATTGTCTTGTAGATCGTCATAGCATCCTGCTTGCTGATCTGATAGTTGACTGTGTAGGTCATGCTGACCTCCTGAATGTCGGAGGAGAAGCAGGACAGCTCCTGCGTGTTCTTCTGCACGCGGTTGTCCATCTTGATGACCTCCTGCCACGGGAGCTTGAAGTGCATACCCGCCTCGAGCGTGTAGTTCTCCACGCTGCCAAAGGTGGTCACAACGCCGGTATGTCCCGTCGGCACGGAAACGTAGCACGACAGCGCAATCACGCCGACGCCCAAGACCGCCAAAAGCTGCTTTTTGTTCAGCTTCCAGCTCACGCCCTGCCCGCGCACGAAGCCCAGCGCGATAAACAGCGCGGCGGTGAGCAGAATTCCAAATGAAAAAATAACCATTTTCTTTCTCCCTTCTCGTTTCGGTGTATCTATTTTACAGTATTTTTCGACAAATTGCTACCCCCTCTGCGTAAAATTTGCCGCGCCTGTCCACGAACCGAAATTTCTTGCAATTCCGTCAAAAAAATGCTATAATCAATTGTTACGAAAACACCGAGCGGAGGATAACGCCTTTGAATACGACCGATACGAAAACCACCGTGATTTCTCCCGAGGCGCTGCGCCGTCAGCAGGAGTTCTGCGGCAAGATCCGCGATTACTGGGCAGGGCAGGGCGTGACGCCCGTCGCCTGCATCGACACCTACGGCTGCCAGCAGAACGAGGCGGATTCCGAGCGCATCCGCGGTATGCTGGAAACGGCGGGCTACGGCTTTACCGACACCGAGGAGGGCGCGGACCTTGTGATGATGAACACCTGCGCCATCCGTGAGCACGCCGAGCAGCGCGTGTTCGGCAACGTCGGCGCCCTGACGCATACCAAGCGCCGTCATCCGCGCCAAAAAATCTTCCTCTGCGGCTGTATGATGGGGCAGCCCGCCGTTTCCGACCGCATCCGCCGCTCCTATCCCCATGTGGACGGCGTATTCTCCACGCACCACCTGTGGCGTTTTCCGGAGCTGCTGTGGGGCGTGCTCGAGACGGGAAAGCGCGTCTTTGCCGTCGAGGACTCCGCAGGCTCAATTGCCGAAAATATCCCCGTCAGCCGCACGAATCCGCTCAAGGCGTGGGTCTCGGTCATGTACGGGTGCAATAATTTCTGCTCCTACTGCATCGTCCCCTACGTCCGCGGACGGGAGCGCTCCCGCCGCCCCGAGGACGTGCTGAAGGAGTGCCGCGAGCTGATCGACGCGGGCTATAAGGAGATCACGCTGCTGGGGCAGAACGTCAATTCCTACGGCAAGGACCTCGGCATCGGCGTTGACTTTGCCGATTTGATGGCGCAGGCGGCGCAGCTTCCGGGCGACTTCCGCCTGCGCTTTATGACCTCGCATCCCAAGGACGCGAGCAAGAAGCTCTTTGACACCATTGCCGCCTATCCCAAGATCTGCAAGCAGTTCCATCTCCCGTTCCAGTCCGGCAACGACCGCGTGCTCAAGGCGATGAACCGCCGGTATGACACGGCGCAGTACCTGTCCCTCGTGGACTACGGCAGAAGCCTGATGCCCGACCTTGTTTTGACCAGTGACGTGATCGTAGGCTTCCCCGGCGAGACGGAGGAGGAGTTTGAGGATACCGTCCGTCTGATCGAACGGGTGCGCTACGACGCGCTGTTTACCTTTATTTTCTCCCCGCGCGGGGGAACGCCTGCGGCAAAAATGCCCGACCCCTTCACCAAAGCGGACAAAAACCGCCGCTTCGACC
>URWG01000081.1 GCA_900551495.1 uncultured Eubacteriales bacterium | reverse complement strand
AAACTTCCTTGGAAACCTTCTTGTCGGAGTCCAAAGGTTTCATTGTCGGGAACAGAAGGACGTCGCGGATGGAGGCGGAATCAGTCAGAAGCATAACAAGGCGATCGACACCGAAGCCGAGACCGCCCGTGGGGGGCAGACCGTATTCCAGTGCGGTCACATAGTCATAATCCACCTGTGCGTTGCAATTCGGGTCGAGCTTCTTCCGCTCGGCAACCTGCCGCTCAAAGCGCTGCTTTTGGTCAATCGGGTCGTTCAGCTCACTGAACGCGTTGCCGAACTCCGTCGCATTGATGAAGTATTCAAAGCGCTCGGTGAAGGCAGGGTCATCGGGCTTGCGCTTGGCAAGCGGACTGTTTTCGACGGGATAGTCGTAAATAAACGTCGGTTGGATCAGCTTTTCCTCGACAAAGGCATCGAAGAACTCCGCAAGGATCGCGCCCTTGGTGGGAATCTCGGGCAGCTCGACACGGTGTTCCTTCGCGGCGGCGATCGCCTCTTCATCGGAGCCGATCTGCGCAAAGTCCACGCCGGAATACTTCTTGACCGCCTCGATCATGGTCATGCGCTCCCACTTGCTCAGGTCGATCTCCTTACCCTGATAGGTGATCTGAAGCGTGCCGCAGACCTTCTGCGTGACGGTCTTCATCATATCCTCGACCAAATCCATCATACCGTGGAAGTCGGTATACGCCTGATACAGCTCGATGGTCGTGAATTCGGGGTTGTGCTTCGGGTCCATGCCCTCGTTACGGAAAATTCTGCCGACCTCATATACGCGGTCCATGCCGCCGACGACAAGGCGCTTGAGGTACAGCTCCGTCTCAATGCGCAGGACCATATCCATATTCAGCGTATTATGGTGCGTAAGGAAGGGACGGGCGGACGCGCCGATCTCAAACGGTGTCAGAATGGGCGTATCGACCTCAAGGAAGCCCTTGCCGTCAAGGTAGCTGCGCAGCTCGCGGAGGATCATACTGCGCTTGACAAACGTATCCTTGACCTCGGGATTAGCGATCAGGTCAACGTAGCGCTGACGGTAGCGCGTCTCCGTATTGGTCAGCCCGTGAAATTTATCGGGCAGGGGCAGCAGTGCCTTGGAAAGCAGCGTCACACTGTGTGCACGGACGGAAATTTCGCCGCGCTGAGTACGGAATACATCGCCGTTCACGCCGACAATGTCACCGATGTCCAGCTTGCGGCACGCCTCAAAGTTCGCACCGTCCATTTCGTCGAATTTGATATAGAGCTGAATCCGACCGGCATTATCCTGAAGGTCGGCGAAAATGACCTTGCCCATGCCGCGCTTGGACATCAGACGTCCGGCGACGGCAACGGCTTTGCCCTCCATCTCGTCGAAACGCGTCTTGATCTCCTCGCTGTCGGTGTCAACATCAAAGCGCGTCAGGCGGAAGGGGTCGTTGCCGTCCTCTCTGAGCTGCGCCAGCTTCTCTCTGCGGATGCGGACCTGATCTACAAGAGACAGCTCCTCCTGCGGTACAAACTTTGCCACATTAGCCTCCTATTTCTCTTATCGCTCGACAGCGAGAATCTCAAACTTTACGGTTCCGGCAGGTGCCTCGAATTCGACGGTATCGCCGATGCGCTTGCCGAGCATCGCTCTGCCGAACGGGGAATCATCGGAAATTCTTGCCTCCATGGGGTTTGCCTCCTGCGAGCCGACGATGGTATAGACCGACGTTTCGTCAAATTCCAAGTCACGCACCTTGATCGTGCAGCCCAAGCCGACGACGCCTGCATCCTCTGCGTCGGAAGTCTCGTCAAACACGACGGCATGGGTCAGAATGTTCTCGACCTCGGCAATTCTGCCGTAGAGCTTTGCCTGCTCGTTCTTCGCCTCGTCATATTCGCTGTTCTCGGAAAGATCGCCGAAGGAGCGCGCCTCCTTGATTTGCTCGGCGACTTCTTTTTCGCGGGTGGTTTTCAGGTAGTTCAGCTCAGCTTCCAGTTCCTTCAAGCGTTCGCGGGTGATTTTGAATTCCTTTGCCATGAAAAAAACCTCCACTTGTCAAATGATCGCAATGATTATAGAAGAAAAGCGCCGTTCTGTCAAGTATTTATTCGGATTATCCCGCATTTAGAGCAGAAATTGCCGCTTGGAGCTGCGCATCGTCCGCTTTTTCGACCTGTTCATAATATAGGGCGGCGTAAGTTTCATCATCAACCTCCACCGTGATGTCCGGCGTAACGCCGACATCGGCAAGCGTCACACCGTTCGGCGTCTGATAGTGACCCGTCGAAACTGCAATCGCCGAGCCGTCGCTCAGGAGGAAGGTCTGCTGGTAGTTTGCCTTGCCGCAGGTCTGCGTGCCGACGACAGTCGCCCAGTCGTATTCCTGAAGGGCTGCGGCGAAGAATTCCGCAGCGGAGTAGGAATCACCGTTGATGAGCACTGCCATCGGCATTTCAAGGCAGCCTGCGTCGGAGGTGTCGACCTCCTCATTGCCGAGGTAGTCCACCGAGCGGAACAACGGTCCCTCCGGCAGCAGGTAGTCCAGCACCTGCACCAGCTCGTCCTTGCGTCCGCCGGGGTTAAAGCGCAGGTCAAAAATCAGCGACTTTGCACCCCGCGTGACCAAATCATCGATCGCGGCAATGGTATCGCGGGCGCTGTGTGCGTCGAAATTGTTGATCTTGATATAGCCGTCGTTTGTGTCCAGCAGCTCATAGACAACGACCTCCGTCTCAATCACATTGCGAGTGATCGTAACATCCAGCCGCTCGCCGTCGCGCAGGATCGTGATGGTAACATCCGTCCCCGCCTCGCCGCGCACCTTCTTCTGCGCCGCGGACATATCCTCGGGATCGACCGCCTCACCCTCGACCGCGACGACCATGTCGCCGATCTTCAGTCCCGCTTCCTCTGCGGGGCTGTTATGCGTCACGGAGGCAATGGTGAAGCCCGGATCGTCGTCGTTTTCATGCTTGATCGTCACGCCGATGCCGACATAGGCATTCTCGTTGGACTCGACATAGGCGGCGTAGTCCTCGGCGCTGATATAATAGCTCCAGCGGTCCCCTGTCGCGGCAACGGCAGCCTCCGCAAGATAATCGCCGAGCTTGTCGGTGTCGTAGCCGTCGATATAGACCTTATCGAGCAGCCCGACGACCTCCTCTAACTTCGCAAGGTAGTCCGCATCAACGGTCACGGTATTGTCCGTCGGCTCGGTCGGGTCATTTTGGCTGACGGAAGTGAACAGATCGGCAGGCAGCAGTGCGCAGCCGGTCAGCAGCGCCGCGATCAGCAGCGCGGAAATTGAGATAATAAGCGTTCGTTTCATAGCTTCCTCCAACGGATAAACGTCACCCAGAGCTTGGCGGTGCAAGCTCTGGGGTAACAAATTACTGCAAAGAGATATAGCCCATCGGGTTCACCGTGCCGCCGTTATAATAAATGGTAAAGTGCAGGTGATTGCCGGTGGAATAGCCGGTCGTGCCGACGTAGCCGATGGTCTGACCGCGTTCAACGTAGTCGCCCTCGCTGACAATATAATTCGTCATATGACCGTAAAGTGACGAGAAGCCGTCCATATGGTTGATCGTCACATAGTAGCCGTAGGCGTAATTATATGTAGCGGTGGTAACGTAGCCGCTCTTGGTCGCGTAAATCGGGGTACCGGCACCGATGGCAAGGTCAACGCCGTTGTGCATCGTGTAGTTGCCGGTGATGGGGTGCGTGCGGTAGCCGTAGGGACTGGTCAGGACTGTACCTGCACCCGCAGGCAGCGGAAACAGGAAGCTCTCACCGGTGCTGGGGACGGGAGTAGGCTCCGAATTACTGCCGTTGTCATCGGGCTGGGGCGGATGCGCCGCCTCCCATTCGCGCTGCAGTGCGGCGGTGCGCTCCTGCTCCAGCGCGGCGATCTGATCGCTCAGTGCAGCCTCCTGCGCTTCGTATTCCTCGCACTCCTTGACCAGCTTCTCCTTGTCGGAGATGAGCTGTGTCAGCAGCGCATCGGATTCCGCGCGCATTTCGGAGAGGTCGTCCTCCGCGTCGGCAAGCTCCGCCTTTTTCAGCTCAAGCTGCGTCTTTTCCTCTGCCAGCGCGTCCTTTGCCGAGAGCACACGCTCCGCAAGCGCACGCATTTCATCCATCATGCGCTGGTCGGTCTTGGCGATCTCCTCAATCATCGCGTGGCAGTTGAGCATATCGGCAAAAGTCTCCGATTGCAGCACGACCGCCCACGCCGAGATCTCGCCGCGCTCCTGCATGGCTCTCATTCTGAGCTTATAGCGGTCGAACAGCTCATCCTGCTTGACCTTCAGCTCGTCCAGCTCCGCCTGCTTTTCCGCGATCAGTTCACTGTAGTTGTGAATCTGCTCGTTGGTATTCTCGATCTCCTGCCGCGTCAGCTCAATCTGCTGATCGACCTGTGCCTTTTGCTCAACGGTCGTCAGCGTTTTGGAACGGTTGGCGCTGATCTGATTTTCCAGCTCCTCCCGCTGCGCGGCAAGCTCATCCGACTTTTCTTGCAGCTCGTCGATCTCGTCCTGGATCTCCGAGGAGCTTTTGGCGGCGTTGACAATCATCACGATAAAGCCGATCAGCATCGTCGCCACCAGCACCAGCGCGATCAGCGACACGACAAGCCGTCTGTATTTGTACATAGAAAGTCCTCCTTTGCAAAGAGGTGGGTCACACCTTCAGGAATCGGCGAATCGACATCAAGCTGCCGAAGATACCGATAAAGAAGCCCGCAATACCGCAGACCGCAGCCAGCGGCAGGAGCACGTCCGTAAAGGGCACAATAATGATGACCGAGAGATTCGTCTCAAGAATCGCGGTGCGAATCACATTGTAAAGTCCCCATTCGAGGAAGAAGGAAAGCACCGAGCCGAACAGTCCCAGCAGGAAGCCCTCGATAAAGAACGGCAGCCGAATGAAGCTGTTGGTCGCGCCGACCATCTTCATAATGGCGATCTCCTCCCTGCGGTCGAGCATGGCAAGGCGAATCGTATTGGAGATAATGATGAGCGAAACGACGAGCAGCACCGCGGCAATGGCAAGCGAGGCGATGTACAGCACGTTTCGGATCGTCGCAAGGGATTGCGCAAGGTCGGGATCGGCATAGACATCCGCCACGCCCTCGACCGCCTTCAGCTCCTCGGTTGTCTCCTCGACCAGCGCGTTATCCACCAGCGTGATAATGAACTGGTCACGCATTGCCGAGGCGTCCAGCCCGTCGAACAGGTAGTCGTCAAAGCCCTCGGCAAAGTTTTGCAGCGCATCCTCACGGGAGAGATACTCCGCGTTTTCCACGTTTGGAATGAGGTTGATGCGGGAGCCGACGCTCTTGGCTTCGGCATGGGAATAGTTTTCGTCGATGGCAACCACGACGCGCATCTGCTTCTGAACATCCTCGACCATCAAGTCCATGTTATAGGCGATCAGCGCAAAGCTGTTGATGATGACGAGGCACGCCACGGTGATGCAGATTGCCGCGAAGGACATGAACCCGTGCTTGAATACCGCTCGGAAGCCCTCGCCGACCAGATAACCGAAATTACTATGTCTCTTCATAATTGTAGTACCCATCCATTCCGTCGCTGATTACTCTGCCCTCGTCAATGGCAACCACGCGCTTGGTAAAGCGATCGACCAGTCCCTTTTCGTGGGTAACGACCATGACGGTCGTACCGAGGGCGTTGATCTGCTCCAAAAGCAGCATGATCTCGAACGAACGCACGGGGTCAAGGTTGCCCGTCGGCTCGTCCGCGATAATCATGGTGGGGTTGTTGATAAGGGCGCGTGCAATGGCGACACGCTGCTGCTCGCCGCCGGAAAGCTCCTTCGGCAGACGGCGCGCCTTGTTTTCCAGTCCGACCAGCTCCAGCACATACGGCACGCGCTTTTTGATCTCCTTCGGCGCGGCGCCGATCACACGCATGGCAAAGGCGACATTTTCATAGACCGTCTTGTTTTCGATCAGACGGAAGTCTTGGAAAATAACGCCCAGCGTGCGGCGGAGGTACGGAACGGAGGAGCGCTTAATCGACTCGAGCTGATAGCCGTTGACGAGGATTGTCCCGGAGGTGGGACGAAGCTCGCCGGTCAGCAGCTTGATGATCGTCGATTTGCCCGAGCCGGACTGACCGACCAAAAAGACGAACTCGCCGTCGTCAATGTGCAGGTCGATCCCGTTGAGGGCGTGCGTTCCGGTTTCGTAGGTTTTTGTTACTTCTTTCAGATCAATCATAAGTACACCAAGTTCCTTACATCATGCGGTTCTCGCGGGAGGCGAGATACTTCCTGACCATCAGCGCGACCTTGAAGATGATCGCGTCGTCAAACTCTCTCAGATCCAGTCCCGTCAGCTTCTTGATCTTTTCCAGTCGGTAGACCAGCGTGTTGCGGTGGACAAAGAGTTTGCGGGAGGTTTCGGAGACGTTGAGGCTGTTTTCAAAGAACATATTGATGGTAAACAGTGTCTCCTGATCGAGAGAGTCAATGGAATTTTTCTTAAACACCTCGGACAGGAAGATCTCGCACAGCGTCGTGGGAAGCTGATAGATCAGTCTGCCGATACCGAGGCTTTCATAGTTGATGACGGTTTTCTCCGTGTCAAAGACCTTGCCGACCTCGATGGCGACCTGCGCCTCCTTATAGGAGTCGGCAAGCTCGCGCAGATGCTCCGACACCGTGCCGATGCCGATGGTCGTGCGCACGAACAGCTCCGCCTTGAGCCGCTCCTCGATGGTCTTTGCCATCCGCGTCAGCTCCTCGCCCGTAATATCCGGCGGCACCTGACGCACGACGGCAATATCCGTCTCGTTCACGCTGATTACGAAATCCTGCTGTGGGTCGGAGAACATGGACTGCAGCAGCTCGACCACCGCAACATCCGCCCGCCCGCGCTGACGAACGAGAAATACCGCACGGGGCAGCTCCGTCTGGAAATGCAGCTCCTTCGCACGGATATAGATGTCGCCGGGGAGGATATTATCGGTGATAATATTCTTGACAAAGGTGCCCTTGTCATGCTTCTCCTCGTAATAGGTTTTGGTGCAGCTCAGGGAGACCTGCGCCATCCGACAGGCAGTCATCGCCGCCTCGTCCGTGCCGAGCACGAACGCCGCGAAGCCGAAGGCGGAGTTCCATCCCTTCAGCGCGTAAAAGATTTTGCCCTCATATACGATCGGCGCCTCCTGCGAAGCCTCGATCGACACGATCACCTCGGGCCAGCGCTCGCCGACCAGATTTTTTTCGCCCGCGGAAACCACGATGCCCTCCGCATCGATCACGCCGACGGTCATTCGGGAAGCCTCGGATAACTGCTCGGTAATGCTTTGAAATACGCGACTGGACATAAGCCGTCCTCCTTCGTCTTTCGGGAAAATGCCGAGATTCGGCAAATTTCTATGCTCTATCATACCCTATTTTTCAACAGATTGCAATAGCTTTTAGACATTTTATTTCAAATCGAAGGGGGATTTTTATGGAATATTGATAGTTTTTCGTCAATATGGACAAAGTGACGGTCGGATTTTTATTGAAATAATTCAGTTTTGGCTTGAAAAATTTTCGTCAAAATTCACAGCCTCCAGCGCGTCGATCTCCTCCGGTGTTAATTCACGCGTCATTCCGACCGGAAGCGTCCCGAGCGTCAGTCCCCCCTCTGCAATGCGGCGAAGATAGCGGACGGTCATGCCGCGGCTTGCCATCATCCGACGCACCTGGTGATACTTGCCCTCACAGACGCGGACAAGGCTTTTTCCGTCTCCGAGCGGCTCCAAGATTGCGGGCAGGCACTTCGTCCCGTCGCGCAGCTCACAGCCCGCGCGAAACGCCGCGACGTCCTCCTGCCCCGCCGTGCCGTCGTGCTCGGCGTAGTAGGTCTTTTCAATCCTGCGCTTCGGCGCAAGCAGCCGATGGGCAAGGTCGCCGTCGTTGGTGAACAGCAGCAGCCCCTCCGTGTCCATGTCGAGCCGTCCGGTGGGCATGAGCTTGCGGTATTCGGCGGGGGTTACGAAAGTGATCGCCGTGCCGTTCTTGCCGGCGCGGCCGGTACGGCCG
>URWG01000080.1 GCA_900551495.1 uncultured Eubacteriales bacterium | reverse complement strand
GGAGCGGCTCAAGCAGCAAATGCACCTCCGCATAGTGGCGCAGCGGCTCAAAATGCCCGACGCCCTCCACCGGCGCGGCGATCGTCTCGCGGTATGCGACGCGCCCGTTATCAAAGGTGACCGCCAGCGAAAACCGCTCGGCAATGAGCGCCTGCAGGACCTCAAGCTGTACCTGCCCCATGATCTGTGCATGGATTTCCCGCAGACGGGTGTCCCAAACGAGGTGGAGCTGCGGCTCCTCCTCCTCTAACTGCCGCAGCTTCGGCAGGGCGGTCTGCGCGTCCGTTCCCGACGGCAGACGCAGGCGGTAATACATGACCGGCGTCAGCAGCGGCGGGACGGCGACGGTCTCCTCGCCGAGCGTCTGTCCCGCAAGCAGACGGGAAATTCCCGTGACGGCGCAGATTTCGCCCGCGCCGACCTGCTCGACCTGCGTGAATGCCGCGCCCGAATAAAGGCGAAGCCGGGTCACCTTCTCCGTCAGCGGCTCGCCGTCCGACGGATAGGTGAGGGAATCCCGTACGCGCAGCGTGCCGCCTGTCACCTTCAGAAAGGTCAGACGGTTGCCCGAGGGGTCACGGGAAATTTTATAGACCCGCGCGGAAAACGCGGCGGGATACTCCTTTTGCAGCGTGAGGCGCTCCAAAGCGGAGAGCAGCGCCTCCACGCCGTCCAATTTCAGCGCCGCGCCGAACAGACACGGGAAAAACCGTTCCTCCCGCAGCAGGCGCGCAAGCGTGCCGTCCGTGAGCCGTTCACTGCCGAGGTATTCCTCCAGGGCGGCTTCGTCGCCCATTGCAATGGCTTCGAAATCGCTCAATTCCGCGCAAAATTCGCTCAAATTGGCTTTAGCGTCCGATAATAGCCGCGCTCTGTCCGCCCCGGCAAGGTCCATCTTGTTGAAAAAGAGCAGCGTCGGGACGTGATAGCGCCGCAGCAGCCTCCAAAGCGTCTCGGTGTGCGCCTGTACGCCGTCCGTCCCGCTGACGAGCAGCAGCGCATAATCCAGCACGGGCATGACGCGCTCGGCTTCCGGCGAAAAATCGACGTGCCCGGGGGTATCCAGCAGGGTCAGCGCCAAATGCTCGGTGTGCAGCCGCGCCTGCTTGGAAAAGATCGTAATGCCGCGGCTGCGCTCGAGCGCAAAATGGTCCAAAAGCGCGCTGCCCTTGTCCACCCGCCCGAGCGTTTTGCGCTGCCCGCTCAGGTACAGCAGCGCCTCGGACAGCGTGGTTTTACCGGCATCGACCTGCGCAAAAATGCCGACGACCGCCTGCTTCACAGGGCTGCTCCGCCGCGAAAAGTACGGTAATTCATAAAGGAACGCTCCTTTTTGCTTGAAAATTCATAAGAGATAAGGTATAGTAGAGAAAAAGCTGTACAGAAAGGGGAGCAAAGCGATGTTCCGACTTCGAACCTATACCGCGCCCGATTTTTCGCAGGATTGCTTCAAAAACGCACCGGAGGCAGTATGCAAGCCCGCCCCGAAGGACGGCGTTGCGCCGGAAAACTACCACGCAATGAGCATTTTCCCGGAGTATTTTCACCTCGACGGCAGGTGGCTGCTTGCGGAGGAGAGCCGCATGGACTGCGTTGCGGTCTATGAAAACGGCAAAGTGTCGGTCCGCGAGTTCCGTCTGCTGAAGCAGGGCGATGCGGTTATTACCGGCAGGACGGAGAACGGAGAGGACGGCATCTATGTCCATCCGAACGGCTTTTCCGAGGAACGGGAGCAGAAGGACGTGTTTGCCTTCCGTCAGAACCGCTCGCGGGAGACGGCGTTTTCCAAGGATTACGACGAGATCTATGAGCTGCTGCGCCACGAGCGCGACTACGGCAAGATCGTTTGGGTCATGGGACCCGCCTTTGCCTTCGACGCCGATGCCCGCCGTGCGATGTCGAAGCTGATCGAAAACGGCTATGTTCACGCTATCCTTGCCGGCAACGCGCTGGCGACGCACGATCTCGAGGGCGCGTATCTGAAAACCGCGCTCGGTCAGGACATCTATACCCAGCGCTCCATGCCGAACGGGCACTATAACCACCTCGACACCATCAACCGCGTGAAGCTCCACGGCAGCATCAAGGCGTTCATCGAAAACGAGGGAATCGACAACGGCATCATCTACAGCTGCGAAAAGTGCGGCGTTCCGTATGTCCTCGGCGGCTCCGTCCGCGACGACGGCCCGCTGCCGCCTGTGTTCGGGGACGTGTACGCGGCGCAGGATGCGATGCGCGACCAGATTCGCGGGGCGACCACGGTGATCGCAATGGCGACCATGCTCCACACGATCGCAACGGGCAATATGACCCCGTCGTTCCGCGTCATGCCCGACGGCACGGTGCGGCAGGTCTACTTCTACTGCGTGGACGTGTCGGAGTTCGTGGTCAATAAGCTTGCCGACCGCGGAAGCCTGTCGGCGAAGGGCATCGTGACCAATGTGCAGGACTTCGTGGTCAATCTGCAAAAGGGCTTGGGACTGTAACTGCTGTAAATCTTGTAATGGCGCTGCTGTTCGGCAGCGCCATCTCAGCGTGTCGAAAACCCTGTGTCCTTCCGAGGAGGGCGTAGCCCGACGTGGGAATCTCATGCAAAATGTTTCGAATTTGCCAAAGACCATCGAAGCTTCAAAACAATTCTGCGAGATTGCCACGGGTGCAAGCACCCTCGCAATGACAGGCGTGGGACTGTAAATCTTGTAATGGCGCTGCTGTTCGGCAGCGCCATTTGCTTTACTTATCGGCTTCTTCGACCGTTTCCGCCTTTTTCGCGGCGAGCTTATCCTTAAACTGCTCTACCAGCGGTGTCAGTGCGGAGAGAAGCCCGCCCTTTGCGGCAGCGGGCGCTTCGACCTGCAGCAGTCGAACCTCCGACCCGCAGACGGCAAGATAGGTCAGCGGCGTACGCTTAACCTTGCCGCCCGCACCTGCCAAAACGCCGTCGGAGCGCTTTGTCAGGTCCGACCCTCCGCAGGAAAAGCCGCAGGACAGGGAGGAAATGGGAACAACAGTGACCTCGCCGATGACGATGGGCGCTTCGGCGACGGATTGCTCCGCGGCGAGCTTTCTCGTTTGCTCGGCGGTGAATTCAAAAATCGGCAACAGTTGACTCATGACGCTTTTCGCTCCTTTTTCATATAATTCTCCAGCAGGAAGCAGGCGTAGCGGACCAAATGCCACACGCGGTAGCGCAGCAGCAGATTCAGTCGGACGCGGCTTTCCTCCTGCGTATAGTCGATCTCAACGGCGACGCGGCGGCGACGGACGGGCATCGACTGCTCGAGCAGCGTGACCAGCGAATAGACCGCGGCGCAAGCCGTGCCGTAGGTGACGGCAGCGTCTGCCGCATCGTCCCCGCCGATAACGGCGGTCAGCTCAAAGCGCTCGAAAACGCCGGAGCCGAGGAGCCGCCCCGTCCGTTGCAGCAGCAGCTTTACCGCCGCAAGGACCTCCGACAAGACCGCGCCGAAGCCCCGCTCGGCGACGGCAGCCTTTGCACGCTCGGGGGTGCTGACCTCCTGCAAGCCGAGCAGGGACAGCAGCGCCGAGGCGGTGCTTTTTCCCCGCTTTTGCGGCTTTTCGGCAGCGGGCTTGCGCTCCGCCTTCCGCTCGGCGGGCTTTTTTTCGCTTTTTTTGCGATCCGAGGCGGCAAGCGGGAAAAACAGCAGCCGAACGCCGTAATAAAAGCCGTCCTCCGCCGTATAGCGTAGCGTGATGCGCAGCGGCAGAAGCAGCGCCAGCCCCAACAGGACGACGATTGCCGCAAGAATCCAAAGAGCGATCATCACGCTGCCCTCCCTCCGCAATTTTCACCCGTATTATACTGCAAAACGGCGGCTTTTACAAGCCCGAAAGCGCTATTTACTTTTCCGCGAGTGTGTGGTATCATGTAAAGGAGAACCGATGAAGAAGGGGAGCTGCGCCATGAAGCTTTTGAAGGAGCTGCGATATATTTTCCCCCGCAAGCAGCGGCTGCTGTTTCTGCTGCTGTTTTTTTTACAGCTGATTGCGACAGTGTTCGACTTTCTCGGCGTTTCGCTGATCCTGCCGTTCATCAATGTGCTGCTCAATCCTGCGGCAGCACATAACGCGTCGTGGTACCGCTGGGTCGCCTCGCTGCTCGGCACGCAGACGGAGGAGGCGGTGCTGCTGTTTATCACCGCCGCGATCATGGCGGTCTATATCATCAAAAATCTTTACAGCTTACTGATGATAAATCTGAACGCCCGCTTTGTCTCTGCGAACAAAATCCGCATGGGTGCGCGGATGATCCGCTGCTATATGAACAAGCCCTATACCTTCCATTTGCAGCGCAACACGGCGGAGATCGTCCGCAACATCAACGGCGACGTCAACGGGGCGTTCAGCGTCGTCTCAACGCTTCTGAGCCTGATTTCCGACGTGCTGATCGTCGCCGTGCTGGTCATTTATCTGGTGGCGGTGGATGTCTGGATGACGCTGGCGATCTCGGCGGCGCTGCTGCTCTGCTCGGCGCTGTATTTCCTCTTCGTCCGTCGGCGCATCCGCGAGACGGGCAAAAAGAGCCGCACCTACACCGCGAAAATGTACAAGGCGATCCACCAGTCGATGGGCGGCATCAAAGAGGTCAAGGTTATGGGCAGAGAGGCGTTCTTTGCCGATGCCTACGAGCAGGCGGGCGCACGGTCGGTCGAGCTGGGACGGAGGTACAGCATCATCGCCGCCATCCCGAATCGCCTGATCGAGACGCTGTGCGTATGCAGCGTCCTCGGCGTGATCGCGTATCGTATCGTCTACGGCGCCGATCTTGCGGCGGTGGTCCCGTCGCTGTCCGCCTTTGCGCTGGCGGCGGTGCGGCTGATGCCCCGTGCGGCGGCGATCAACTCCGCCATCAATGCGATCACCTTCAACCGCCCCTCGCTCGACGCGCTGTACGACGATCTGCGTGCGTCTGAGCGGGAGGAGGCGGAGCGTGCGGCGGAGATTGCGCGGAAAAAGCGGGAGCCCCGGACGGTGCAGCGCAGCACAGAGAACGATATTTCGGTCAATGCCGTCACCTATACCTACCCCAACCGCGACGAGCCGGTGCTGAAGGACGTCACGCTGCGCATCCGTCACGGCGAGTCCGTCGGCATCATCGGCGTGACCGGCGCGGGCAAAACGACGCTGATCGACCTGATGCTCGGGCTTTTGAAGCCGGATACGGGCAGCGTCTGCTACGGTGCGTTGGACATTTACGAGGACTACGCCGAATGGCAGCGGCATATCGGCTATATCCCACAGAACATCTATCTTGTGGATGACACGATACGAAATAACGTTGCCCTCGGCGTGGAGGCGGAGCGGATCGACGACGCGGCGGTCTGGCGTGCGCTGGAGAGCGCGCAGCTTGCCGCATTCGTGTGCGGCTTGAAGGACGGCTTGGATACGGTGATCGGCGAGCGCGGCGTGCGCATTTCCGGCGGTCAGCGGCAGCGGATCGGCATTGCGCGGGCGCTGTATAACGACCCCGAGATCCTCTTTTTCGACGAGGCGACCTCCGCGCTGGATAACGAGACTGAGGCGGCGGTCATGGACGCCATCAATACCCTCGGCAGCAGCAAGACCATGGTCATCGTTGCGCACCGTCTGACCACGCTGCGCGATTGCGATGTAATATTTAAGGTGAAAGACGGCGGCGTGGAGGTGACACGGCTGTGACGGAAAAGCTGATCTCGGGCTATTGCCGCGTGCTCAATGCGGCGCGGACGGTGCTTGCCGACCGCGAGGACCGATGCACCGACTGCCGCTATCCCGACTGCGAATACCGGGAGGAGTGCCCCATTGCGGCGCAGATCCGCGATTTTTTGGACGAAGAAGCGAAAAAATGATGCGCGTTTTTGCCCGTGCGGATTGTTTTACGGAAAGAAACGTGCTATGATAGTGAAAACTAACCAAGGAGGAGATTACCAATGGCAGAAAACAAGAGAATTCCCGAGCGCTCCGAGATTCGCGAGGAGGACAAGTGGGCGATCCATGACATTTATGCGACCGATGAGCTGTGGGAGGAGGACCTGAAGAAGATCAAGGCGATGGTCCCGCAGGTCGCGGCGTTTGCCGGTAAGCTCGGCGAATCTGCGGACACCCTGCTCGCGTATTTGCAGTGGGACGAGGAGTCCACCGTACTGTTCGACGCGCTGGGCAACTATGCGATGCGCCGCTCGGACGAGGACGCCCGCGTTTCCAAGTATCAGGCGATGGTCGGCAATCTGATGAGCGCGGTCGTCGAGCTGAACTCCGCCGCCAGCTTTGCCACGCCCGAGATCATGGCGATCGACGACGAGACGATGGAGAAGTTCTATGCCGAGCAGCCGAAGCTGGAGCGCTATCGCCGCTATCTGAACAACATTCGCCGCCGCCGTGCGCACGTCCTCAGCCCTGCCGAGGAAAAACTGCTTGCCGCTGCGGGCGAGATGGCAAGCGCACCCGATACCATTTACGGTATGTTCAACGACGCCGATGTGACCTTCCCCGACGCCGTGGACGGCAAGGGCGAAAAGCATCCGCTGTCGCAGGGCACCTACATTTCCTACATGGAAAGCCCCGATCGCGCGCTGCGCAAGAGCGCCTTTGAGAATCTTTATCATACCTACGGCAGCTATAAGAACACGATCGCCGCGGTCCTGTCCGCGCAGGTCAAGCAGCTCCAGTTCTTTGCCGACGCACGGAAGTATTCCTCCGCAATGGAGGCGTCCCTCGATGCAACCAACGTCCCGACGAGCGTCTACACGAACCTGATCGAGGCGGTCCATAAGAATATGGACAAGATGTACCGCTATGTTGCACTGCGCAAGAAGCTGCTGGGCGTGGACGAGCTGCATTTCTACGATCTGTACACACCGCTGCTGGAGGGCGTGGACAAGCGCGCCACCATCGACGAGGCGAAGGAGCTGGTTCTCAAGGCAGTCGCTCCGCTCGGCGAGGAGTACGGCAAGGTGCTCAAGCAAGGCTTTGACAGCCGCTGGATCGACGTTTATGAGAACGCCGGCAAGCGCTCGGGCGCGTATTCCGCAGGCGCAAAGGTGCACCCCTTCGTTCTGATGAACTATACCGGCACGCTCGACAGCCAGTTCACGCTGGCGCACGAGATGGGTCACGCCATGCACTCCTACCTCTCGAACAAGCATCAGACCCCGCTCGACGCCGACTATGTGATTTTCGTTGCCGAGGTCGCTTCGACCTGTAACGAGGCGCTGCTGATGCAGTACCTCCTCGGCAAGACCACCGACAAGAAGGAACGCGCCTATCTCATCAACCACTTCCTCGAGGGCTTCCGCACGACACTCTACCGTCAGACCATGTTCGCCGAGTTCGAGCTGAACATCGGCAAGCTGGCGCAGGAGGGCACCAGCCTGACGCCCGACGTGCTCAACGACGAGTACCGCCGCCTGAACAAGCTCTACTTCGGCGACGACATCGTGCTCGACGACGAGATCGCGATGGAGTGGATGCGTATTCCGCATTTCTACTACAACTACTACGTCTTCCAGTATGCGACCGGCTATTCCGCAGCCATTGCGCTGTCGCAGCGGATCCTCCGCGAGGGCGAGCCGGCGGTGAAGGATTATCTCGGCTTCCTGTCCGGCGGCTGCAGCAAGAGCCCCATCGACCTGCTGAAGGGCGCGGGTGTGGATATGAGCACCACCAAGCCTGTCGAGGAGGCGCTGGCGCTGTTCGGCGAGCTGCTTGACGAGATGGAAGCGCTCATGCAGGAGTGATCCGTGGCAGACATCTATATCCCGACGCTGCATACCTTTGAAAACGGCAATTCCTTCACCGGAAGCTGCGGGCTGCTCCGCTTCCGCATTGTTCCCGAGGTCGTCATGGCGACGCCGAAGGAGGTCGATATGGCGGCAAGCTCCATCGGCGCGGAGTTCTGGCACGGCGAGCTGTGCTACGAGCTGAGCGATATGGAGGGGCAGCAGACCTTCCCTATGAGCGAGGAGGGACGCGCCGCGTTGAAGGCGTGGATCGAGACACAGGTATAAGTTAATGCGAAAGCCGTCCGACATCCGTCGGACGGCTTTTCAGACTGTCAAAAAAGTCCGTAATCGTCAAAATCGGTTAACAATTTATGGGG
>URWG01000079.1 GCA_900551495.1 uncultured Eubacteriales bacterium | reverse complement strand
CCGTTCCGGAGCATGGACGGCAGAAATGCCTTTGTGACCCGGAACGTCCCGTTCAGGTTCAGATCAATCATCCTGTTCCATTGCTCTTCCGTCGTTTCGGAAAACAGGGAAGGGAGCCAGACTCCGGCGTTGTTGACCAGAATATCCACCGGCGGAAGCGAGGCAACCGCCTGCTTCACGCCCTCCGGATCGGCAACGTCGCAGCAGATCGCACGCGCGCCGGTCTCCTCGGCGACTGCCCTTGCCGCCGCATGATTTTTTTCATAAAAAAACGCAACATCACAGTCGCGGGAAAACGCACGGACCGCCGCCGCACCGATGCCGCGGCTGCCGCCGGTAATCAGGACCTGTTTCATTGCTCCTCCCGAAAAACGCCCCTCGGTGAGGGGCGTCGGATCTATCTTCTTCTTGATTTTGTCTTGTGCTCATACTGCCGACAGCCCGAGATCTTGCTGTCGGAATCGGACATGAACTGCTTGAGCTTTTCCTCAAAGGTCAGCGGAGCCTTCGGGGTCTGCGGTCTCGGCGCAGCGGGACGCGGGCGATCGGTCTTCGGCTTGCGAACCTCCTGCTGCTCTGCCGCCCGCTTTACGGAAAGGCTGATCTTGCCCGCCTCGTCGATTCCGATGACCTTGACGCGGACGGTCTGTCCCTCCGTCAGATGGGCGCGAATATCGCTGACAAAGGTCGGAGCGACCTCAGAAATATGCACCATACCGGTGCGGTTCTCCGGCAAAAGAATAAATGCGCCGAATTTAGTGATCGACTTGACCTTTCCTTCCAGGATCGTTCCGACTGTTAACTCCATATAAGCCCTATGTTCCTCCGATTATCTGTTGCTGTCGATGTAGACGGTCTCCCCGTCGGCGATCATCATAAGTCGTTCACGGGCAAGCTTTTCCGTCGCAGCATCGGAGCCGAGCGCGGCAATATCCGTTCTCAGCTCCCCGTTGCGCTCCTCCAGCTCGGCAATCTTCTGCGTCAACCCATCAGCGTCGTCGCGCAGACGGTTGATCTTCGGCTGAAGCACGGCGATCGTCACGATGGCGTACAGCGCGACTGCCAATATAACGAGGGTGCCGATTAGACGGCTTTTTCGCTGCTGCATACTTCCGTGCCTCCCGTGAATTTCTTTGGTGTCCCTCTATTTTATCCGATTTTTTCCCGATTGAAAAGATGTTTTTCGAAATTTTTTGCAATTCTTTGCAGATTTTTTTGAAATATCGACCCGATATGCGCAGCGGATATGTAATAAGCCGCCAAAAAGCGCAGCTCAATCGGGCGACCGGACGGCTGAGCGTCAAAAAATAGATTGCCGCGCCGAGGGCTGTCCCGAGCGGCATAAACAGCCGATACTGCCCGCCCCCGATGAAAAGTGCCAAGCAAAGCCCCGACAGCAGCATCGTCAGTGAAAAAACAAAGTCCAGCAGATGGGTCAGTCCCCGCAGATTGCGCCGCAGTCCGCGCAGCAGATCGTAAACGATGCCGAGCGCCGCACCGAGCGCCACCGACCAGAGAAACTGACCGCTCTGCAACAGCAGCGGCTGCTCCATTTATCCGAACAGACGCCGCAGAAATCCGCCGCGCTTTTGCTCCGCCTCGTAAGAAAGCGTGTCGATCTGCCCCGTGATCGCGATCTGACCGCCGTCCGTGGACAGCGACTGCAAACGAAGCTGGGCGCCGTGAACGATCAGAAGTCCGCGCACGGTATGCAGCGCAACAGCCGCCTCGTCGAAGCTCTCGACCTCGCGCACGCCGGTCACCGTCAGCTTGGCGCGGTTATCCAATCGCAGTTCATGGGGCTCGGTGATCTCGTTTGCCATTTGCCATCCCTCCGCCCTATATATACGGCGCGGAGGTTGAAAATATTACAGAACTTCGTTCGGGTTGAACATTTTTGCCTCAAGAACATCGGACAACTCGACCAGCCCGTGGTGATACCCGCTGCAATAATCATAGCCGACCGTTCGGCTGTGCAAAGAGAGCGGTGCCGGGTCAAGCGAAAGCGAAACCGTTACCGTCGTCCCGCGAGCGCCGCCGTTGTCGTGGATGGTGAGCGCCCCGTTGTGCAGGCGGGCGATTTCCTGCACCATCGGCAGTCCCAGTCCGACCCCCCAGCGGGAATCGCCGACCGGATGCTCGGAAAAGCGCTCAAACAGTGTTGCCAGCACCGCCGGCGCAATGCCCTCACCGTCATCGGTCACATGGATCAGAAGCTGCCGCTGCTGCTTTTGCAGACGGACCGTGATCTTACCGCCGCTGTGGCAGTAGGTCAGTGCATTGGACAGGAGGTTATACATCGCCCGTTTCAGCAGCTCCGTATCGACATCTGCCTGAAGCGGCGCATCGAGATCGGTAAACAGCAGTTCCACGCCCGCAGATTCGACAAGCGGACGCGCCTGCTCAATAAACGCGCGGAAGAAGCTTGACATCTCCGTCGGTAGGCGGTGCGCCTCCTTGCGGTGCAGGAGCAGCCCGCCGCCGTCGGACATCTGCCCGCACAGGCGCAGCAGCCGATAAACCGACTGATTGAGCTGCGAGGCGGCGTTCAGCAGCTTTGGCTCCGTATTCTCGTCCAGCGTTTCAAACAGCGTGCCCGCAGCGCTGAGCATCTGATGCACCGGGCGGCGCAGTGTTGCCGAGACTTTAACGACGGTCTTTGCTGTAATACTCAGCTCGGAGACACGGCGCGTCGCAACGAACAGCTCCCCCTCGGGCGTCACGCAGACCGAGGCGTTATATTCCTCTCCCGAGAGCGACAACGAGATCTGAAGTGTTCCGCTCCGATCCCAAAGCTCATACAGCGACACATCCTCAAGGAAGGCAGCGATCTCCGCGCCGACCGAAAGCAGTGTCCCGCAGGCGCTGTTGCACCAGGAGACCGTCCCGTCCGTTACAAAAAATGCAGGCTGCGCAAACAGCCCCAGCACCTGCTTGATCTGACCGCCCATGTTTTCACCGCCTCCGCTGTATTTTCTGTCATACAGGGACGGAATTTACATGGAAAAAGCTGCATTGTCGAATTCTGTCGCCTGCTTCTTCATCATATCGTATTTTTAGTCGAAACGCAAGCGGATACGAAAACTTTTCTGCAATTTCCTGTTGTTCGGTAGGGAACAATATGATATAATAGTCAGATGAGCAGCGCATCTTCGCTGCCGAAACGCATATCACGGAGGCAATTTATGCGAAATTCGATTTTGGTTCGGGGCGCTCGGGAAAACAACCTCAAAAATGTTGACGTTGAAATTCCGCGCGACGCGCTCTGTGTTTTTACGGGGCTTTCCGGCTCGGGCAAGTCCTCACTCGCGTTCGATACGATCTATGCCGAGGGACGGCGGCGATATGTCGAGTCGCTGTCCGCCTATGTGCGGCAGTTTCTCGGTCAGATGGACAAGCCCGACGTTGATCTGATCGAGGGTCTGTCCCCCGCGATCTCCATCGATCAAAAGACCACCTCAAAAAATCCCCGCTCCACCGTCGGCACGGTGACGGAGATCTATGACTATCTGCGTTTGCTTTGGGCGCGGGTCGGCATCCCCCACTGCCCGAAATGCGGCAGGGAGATTCGCCGTCAGAGCATCGATCAGATCGTTGACCGCGTACTGGAGCTGCCGGAGGGCACGCGCTTTCAGGTATTGGCGCCCGTCGTGCGCGGCAAAAAGGGCGAGCACGCAAAGGTCATTGAAAGCGCACGGCGCGGCGGCTTTTCCCGTGTGCGTATCGACGGTGCGCTCTACGATCTCAGCGAGGAAATTTCGCTGGACAAGAACAAAAAACATCAAATCGAGCTGGTCGTGGACCGTCTGGTGCTGCGTGAGGGCATTACCCGCCGCCTGACCGACTCGCTCGAAACGGCGCTCAACCACGCGGGCGGCATTGTCATCATTCAGTGCCCCGACACCGGTGAGGAGACGCTGTTCTCCCGCAATTACGCCTGCGAGGAGTGCGGCATTTCCGTTCCGGAGCTTTCGCCGCGCCTGTTTTCGTTCAACAATCCCCTCGGTGCCTGCCCCGAGTGCTCGGGTTTGGGCTTCCGCCTGAAGGTCGATCCCGCGCTGATTATCCCCGACCCTGCGCTGTCGATTTTTGACGGAGGAATTCAGGCAAGCGGCTGGGGCAATATCAAGGGCGATTCCATCTCCCGTATGTACTTTGAGGCGCTCTCGCAGAGGTATCACTTTGACCTCCACGCACCCATCAACACGCTTTCCGAGGAAGCGATGAACGTGATCCTCTACGGCACGGGCGGCGAAAAGCTGACGCTCTGCTACGAGCGCGGCAACGGACGCGGTACCCTGGAGCAGGCGTTTGAGGGCATCGTCCCGAATCTTGAGCGCCGCTTCCGCGAAACGCAGTCCGACGCCGTCCGCAAGGAGCTGGAGGAGTGCATGACCACCTCTCCCTGCCCGCGCTGCCACGGCAGCCGCCTGTCCGATATTGCGGGCGCCGTCACGGTCGGCGGGCTTTCCGTCACGCAGTTCTGCGAGCTTTCGGTCAAGAAGGAGCTTGCCTTCCTGAATGAGCTGCATTTGGAGGGGATGCAGTCGGTCATTGCCGATCAGATTCTCCGCGAGCTGCGGTCGCGGCTGGGCTTTTTGCAGAGCGTCGGGCTGCAATATCTGACGCTTTCCCGCTCAGCGGGAACGCTCTCCGGCGGCGAGGCACAGCGCATCCGTTTGGCTACGCAGATCGGCTCCTCGCTGATGGGCGTTCTGTATATTCTTGACGAGCCGAGCATCGGTCTGCACCAGCGGGACAACAACAAGCTGCTGGAAACGCTGCGCCGTCTGCGCGATCTCGGCAATACGCTGATCGTCGTCGAGCACGACGAGGATACCATGCGCGCCGCAGACTTTATCGTAGATGTCGGACCGGGCGCGGGAATCCACGGTGGAAAGATCGTCGCCGCCGGCACGCCGGAGCAGATCATGGCATCGCCCGAGAGCATCACGGGGCAATACCTCTCCGGTGCGCGCTCGATCCCCGTCCCGACGGAGCGCCGCGCGGGAAACGGAAAAACGCTCTCCTTCTACGGCTGCCGCGAGAACAATCTGAACGGTATCGACGTCCACATTCCGCTCGGCACGCTGACGTGCGTCACCGGTGTCTCCGGCTCGGGAAAATCCTCGCTCGTCAACGAGATCATTGCAAAAAAGCTTGCCGCGACACTCAATCATGCCCGCGTCCGCGCGGGGAAGCACGACCGCGCCGAGGGAATCGACGCGCTGAACAAGGTCATCGTCATTGACCAAAGCCCCATCGGACGGACGCCCCGCTCCAACCCGGCAACCTATACGGGGCTGTTTTCGGACATCCGCGACCTCTTCGCCTCGACCGCTGCGGCAAAGGAGCGCGGCTACGGACCGGGACGCTTCTCCTTCAACATCAAGGGAGGGCGCTGCGAAGCCTGCTGCGGCGACGGACTGGTCAAGATCGAAATGCATTTTTTGCCCGATGTCTATGTTCCCTGTGAGGTCTGCCACGGCAAGCGCTATAACCGCGAGACGCTGGAGATCACCTACCGCGGCAAGACGATCTCCGACGTGCTGGAAATGACGGTGGACGAAGCGCTCACCTTCTTTGAAAATCAGCCGCGGCTGCGGGAAAAGGTCGCGACGCTGGCGGAGGTCGGCTTGGGCTACATCAAGCTCGGGCAAAGCTCGACCACTCTTTCCGGCGGCGAAGCGCAGCGCGTCAAGCTGGCAACGGAGCTGTCCCGCGTCGCCACGGGGCGGACGCTCTACATTTTGGACGAGCCGACAACCGGCTTGCATATGTACGACGTGCAGAAGCTCCTTGAGGTCTTGGAAAAGCTGGTTGATGCGGGCAACACGGTATTGGTAATCGAGCACAATTTGGACGTAATTAAAACGGCGGACTATCTGATCGACCTCGGACCCGAGGGCGGGGACGGCGGCGGCACGATCGTTGCGACCGGCACGCCCGAGCAGATCGCCGCCTGCGATGCCTCCTTCACGGGAAGGTATCTGAAAAAAATGCTGGAGGGACACCATGGCTGAGGATCGATTGGTACGGCGCTTTCTGCTCCGCACTCCCGACGCGCTGACCGACGCGGAGCTTTTGGAGCTTCTGCTGCGCTTTGCGGGCAGAGAGGATGCCAAGCGTCGGGCGGAGCTGCTGTTGGAGAGGTTTCCGAACATGGCGGCAATTTTGGAGGCAGGAAACGAGGAGCTTGCCGCAGTGGAGGGTCTGGATGAGGACTGTATTCTGTTGCTACGGCTGGTCCCCGAGCTGCATCGGCGCTATTTCCTCTCGCGCTGTCAGACGGAGCAGCGTCTGACAGACAGTGCAGCCATCGGGAAATACCTTCTCCCCTATTTCTACGGCGCAAAGGATGAGATGGTCTATCTGCTCTCGCTCGACGCTGCGGGAAAGGTGCTCAACTGCCGACTGCTCGGTCACGGCAGCGTCAATTCCGCCAACGTTCCCGCCCGCCGCATGGTGCAGGAGGCATTGGCTTGCAACGCTTCGGCGGTCGTGCTCGCGCACAATCACCCGTCCGGCATTGCCATTCCCTCGCGCGAGGATATTCAGCTCACAACGCGCCTGAAGGAGGCGCTGGACGTTTTGGACATCCTTCTGATCGACCACATCATTGTCGCCGACGACGATTACGTCTCGCTGCGCGACAGCGGCTATCTCTACAGCTATTAAAGGCAGAGCCGATGACAAGCTCCCGCACAGAGAGTGTCATCGGCTCTGCTTTGTTATACTAAAATCTGTTAAAAAGCCTGAAAAGCTTTTTATAGCGACAAAGTCGCATCTGATTCTGCATGAGGCGGTGCATCGTTGATGAAATATTTTCATCAAGAATCCGTATTACACTTGAAGCCCGAGCGTAAGGATCCCGAGATTGTCCCGATAGATGCGGTCAAACTGTGACAGGGGCAGCGGGCTTTCCCCCAAGCCGACCTCAATCGTATAGCCGGGACGGTCAAAGTCCTGAATGAACCAGTCCTTATAGCCCGCGAAGCCCGAGACAAAGGGCGTATTTTCCAGCGCGTAGCCGCTCACCCGCGCAAATTCCTGTCCCAGCTCCTCCGCGCCTGCAGGCTCCAAGTCCATAAACTTCCAATAAATAACCTCGCCCTGCGCGTGGTAGGAGAGCGTCAAGCGGGGCTGTGTCTCCCGTGTCAGCCGCGCCATTGCCGCGCTCTCCGGCTGATCGAGCGGTGCCTCCCCTACATAGTCCCGCGGCGCAGGTCCCGTAAAGCCCAAAGCAAATTTATTCTCCCGCGCCTGCTCCCAGCCCGCCGGATAATTCAGGTTCAGATCGACCCCCATCAGATTCGCCTTCCAGCCGTCCGGGAACGGAATGCTCGGATAATATGCTGCGATTAGCTGCGCGACCTCATATTGTGCGCTTCCCGGCTCGATTGCACCCGTCACGAGATCCACACCGTCGGGATTGACCATTGGCACCATGTCCAGCCGCGTGTTGCGGAACAGTGCCGTCGCCTCCAAGCCGAAGATTCTGTCCTCATTGGCGACCGCCTCCGCGTACTGCTCCAAAAAGTGCAGCACGACCGGCGTGGTGATCCATTCGTTTGCGTGGTGGCTGGCGTTATAAAGGACGCTCCGCCGCCCCTCGCCCATTTGCAGCAGCACAACGTTTCTTCCGTAGGCACTGGTCGCAGCAATGCTCCGCGAGATAAACGGGTAACGCGCCGTCAAGCCCTGTGCACAGATATTGACCAGCTCCGAGGTAAACGGTACATCCGTCGGTACTACAGGAAAACCGAACGGGACCGTCAGATACTGCCCGACGCGGAGAAGCTGCGGATTCTGATTCGGATTCGCGGTACGGATGGCGCGGACATCGGTACCGAAGCGGCGGGCGAGCTTATAGTAGGTATCGCCCTTTTGGACCATATAGCGCTCGTAGCCGAGCAGAAACGGTGTCAACCGCTGCATCGTCAGCACATCCTCGCGACCGGAAGGATACAGCCCCTCACGAAGCTGAAATTCCGCAAGCGACAACACCCCTGCACGACGCAGCGCAAGATCGGTTAAGCTCAAAAAAATCCCCTCCCGCACAACCTATGCGGAAGGGGTTTGTATTATACTAGAATCTGTTAAAAAGCTTGAAAAGCTTTTTATAGCGCCAAAGGCGC
>URWG01000078.1 GCA_900551495.1 uncultured Eubacteriales bacterium | reverse complement strand
CCGAACTTTTTCGCAGTCTGTCAGCGTGCCGAAAAGGGTTTTTCGACACGCTGGGCAAGCTGTCACCGACAGCTTGCTTGGACTGCGGTGAAAAATCCGAATCGGTTCTGTTGCATCGAAGGTTGATTGCAACCCTTCGAGTCCCTTTGACGCAAAAAATCCGTTGCCCATAAGGACAACGGATTTCGTGGCAAGCGGGTAAGAAAAAGATGGATTTTCATTTCTGACAGACGGACTCGTGCCATTGAAAAGGATTCTTGTAAAATATTTTGCCGACGCAAAATGTGAAATAAGCACTGTTGCGCTTGTGAAATTCTCCGCTCAGGCGGAAAGCGAAATGAAATCCACCCACCGCCGCAGCGATTTCACACGTCGCAGGCGTATTTCACACCGCGAAGCGGTATTTTACCCATCCGCAAGGGTGGATTTCACTGAAAAACGCACCTGCTTTCGCAAGTGCGTTTTTCTGGTACGCCAGAAGGGACTCGAACCCCCGACCTTTTGGTTCGTAGCCAAACACTCTATCCAACTGAGCTACTGGCGCATAGCGCTCTCAGCGCTCGACTATAGTAGCACACCTTTATTGAAAATGCAAGCGTTTTTTTCAAAAACCGTAAAATATTTTGCGGCTCGGCAACGGCTCACTCCTTCACGAATTTCAGAATGTCCTGCACCTCGCAGTCAAGCGCGTAGCACAGCGCGTCCAGCGTCTTGGTGCTGATCGCTTCGCCCTTTTTCATGCGGTAGAGCGTGTTCGCGGAGAAGCCCTGCTTGAAAATCAACTGGTATTCCGTGATCTGTTTGCGGTACAGAGTCTCGTAAAACGGCTTGTAGCTTATCAAGCGCTCCCCTCCTCCGACCGCTACGGGTTTTTCGTTATTATACCATGCTTAACATCTTGACAATACTTAATATATTGAGTATAATTTCAAATAAAAAAGGGGGGGCTTGCATGACAGCCGAACAGATATATACGTATGCGCGCTTTACCGACCCGCAGGAGCAGCTCGTCGCCGTTTTGGGCAAGCGCACCGCGAAGGAATTTTTTTCGACCGGAAAAATCGGTGAGGGCTTTGCCGCGCTCTCCAACCGCCGTCTTTATTACAGAGGGCTTTGTCTGCTGCGGCGCGGGCACAGTTTCTCCGCGTGCCGCACGGAGCGCACGGTCGATGTCGCGGACATCACCGACTTCCGTCTTGTCACTTCCGCGCCTCGGCTTGTGCATCGGCTTTTGATCGTTCTTTGGTCGGTCCTGCTGACTTGCGGCATGATTGATTTTACGGCGCATCGGGTCATATGGGGACCTGTGCTTTTCGGGCTTGGGCTTGGATTTATCGGGCTGATTCTTTGGCTGATCCGCAAATCGCGGCAGCGTGTTTTCTTTGAGGTCGCATTCTCGGGCGGCTCGATCGGCTTGGAGGTCACGCGGCTTGACGTGCGGGAGGTCGAATTTTTCCGAGAGCAGCTTCTCCTCGTCAGGGGCGGCAAAAGCCTAAAAATTTATTAGGTTCTCCGCAGATCGCGAATCGGCAGGCGCGTTGGGCGGGTTGCGCCGGTTTCCTTTTCCCGCCGCTTTTTTCCGCCTCTTTCGTGCGCATTTTCCTATGTCCGGCAGGAAAACCCGAAAAAACGCACAAATTTTCCGGTTAGATTTGCCGAAACCTCGCGGTCTTTTTTGTCACATATGCCGAAATTTCGGAATACAAAATTTTTTTGTACACGCGACCGATTCCTTGTGCTATAGTTATAGGAAACAGGAAAGGAGCGCTGTTGAACATGACAAAACAGGAACTGAAGAAACTGATTGACGTGGCTGCGGGGCGAATTCCGGCGGATACCGTAATCAAGAACTGCCGTGTGGTGGACGTTTACTCCGGCACGGTCACACAGGGCGACATTGCGCTTTGCGACGGTCGTATCGCGGGCGTCGGCACCTACGAGGGCACCGAGGTCGTCGATGCGGAGGGTCGTTACGCCGCGCCCGGCTTTATCGACAGCCATATCCATATTGAATCCTCCTATGTAACGCCGGAGGAGATCAGCCGTCTGCTCGTGCCGCACGGCGCGGCAACGATCATCGCCGACCCGCACGAGATCGTCAACGTCTGCGGGATTCGCGGTCTGGACTATATGATGGAGGCTGCCGAGGATGCGGCGCTGGACATCAAGTATATGCTTCCCTCCTGCGTTCCCTCGACGCCGTTTGAAAACGCAGGCGCCGTCATCGACGCGGAGCAGATGCGTGAACCGATCACGCGGGAGAACATCCTCGGCTTGGGCGAATTCATGAACTATGTCGGCGTGGTCGGCGCGGACGATGCGGTGCTCGATAAGCTGCTCGTCGCCATCAACAACGGCAAGCTCATCGACGGTCACGCGCCCACGGTAATGGGCAACGATCTCAATGCCTATTGCGCCCCCGGCATCCGCGGTGATCACGAATGCGCCACCGTCGAGGAAATGCAGGCGCGCATTGCCCGCGGTATGTACGTCCTGCTGCGGCAGGGCTCGGCGTGCCACAATCTCCGCCCGCTGCTCAAGGGCGTGAGCCCCGAAAACAGCCGCCGCTGCCTGCTCTGCTCCGACGACCGTCAGCCCAAGACCATTTTCAGCGAGGGGCACATCGACAACCATCTGCGCATCTGCGTCGAGGAGGGGCTTGACCCCATCTCTGCCCTCCGCATGGCGACACTGAACGCCGCCGAGTGCTGGCATCTGAACGACCGCGGCGCGATCGCTCCCGGTCTGCGGGCGGACATCGTACTGCTCGACGATCTGAAGGACTTCCGTGTCCGCAAGGTTTGGCTGGCGGGCAAGCTCTGTGCCGAGGACGGCAGCTATCTGCCCGAGGTGCACCGCCACGATATTTCCGCCGTCAAGGGAAGCGTCCATCTGAAGGACTTTTCCGTGGAGCGGCTGCGTCTGCCGCTCAAGAGCGACTATGCGCACGTGATCCGCCTCGTCCCCGGCGGCGTGGTGTCCGAAAATTGCGTTGCCCGCATCAGCCGCGACGAAAACGGCGAATTCCGCCGCGATCCCGCCGTTGACATTGTGAAGGTGGCGGTCGTGGAGCGCCATAAGTGCACCGGCAATGTCGCGGTCGCACTGCTGGGCGGCTACGGTATCCGGCACGGCGCGGTGGCGCTCTCGGTGGCGCACGATTCGCACAACATCATCACCGTCGGCGTCAGCGACGAGGAAATGGCTTGTGCCGTGGAGGCGCTCGCCGAGCAGGAGGGCGGCATCGTCCTCGTGCGCGACGGCAAGGTGATCGAACGGATGCCCATGCCGGTGGCAGGTCTGATGAGCGACCAAAGCGGGCAGTGGGTCGATGAGCGGCTGACCGCGATCCACGAGGCGGCATTCCGCGAGCTGGGCATTGCCGGAGACGTAGAGCCGGTCATGACGCTGTGCTTCATGTCGCTGCCGGTCATTCCGGAGCTGAAGCTCACGGATATGGGTCTGTTCGATGTCACGAAATTCTGCTTCACGCCGGTCGAGGCGGAGGAGCCGAAGCAATAAGCAAATAACCGTGAACGCCGCACACTCCGAGGCTCGGAGCGTGCGGCGTTGTTTTGTATTCTCGAAAGGTCAGAATGCCCAGTTGCCGTTGCGGAAGATGGGAACGGTCTTGCCGTCGCGGGTGTGCGCGTCGATGCTCATATCCGCCGAGCCGATCATGAAGTCCTCGTGGATCATGGAGTCGTTGATGCCGAGCGCGCGGCACTCGTCAAGCGTCTTGTTCTCGAAATCCCTGATGGTATCGGCAAAGCCCATGCCCAGCGCAAGGTGGCAGGCGGCGTTCTCGTCGAACAGCGTCTCGTAGAACAGCAGCCCCGTGTTCTGAATTGGGGAGTCATACGGCACGAGCGCACATTCGCCCAAATAAGCCGCACCCTCGTCCATGGAGATCATCTTTTTGAGCAGCTCCTCGTTCTTCTCGGCGTGGACCTCGACCGCCTTGCCGCCCTCGAAGCGGATGGAGAAGTTCTCAATGAGCTGTCCCTGATAGGACAGAGGCTTGGTCGAATAGACGATACCCTCGGCGACGCCCCGCTTCGGAGAGATAAAGACCTCCTCGGACGGGATGTTCGGGTTAAAATAAATGCCCTGCAGAGAGTCCTCGCCGCCGCCCTTGAACTCGGCCTCGGGGATCATGCCGACGCGGAAATCCGTTCCGTTGGAGCTGTGGTACTCAAGCGTCTCGATGTTCAGGCTGTTCAGATAGGCGCAGCGGTTCGCCAAATCCTCGTTATGCTCCTTCCACGCCTGCACGGGGTCGTCGTTCACGCGGGAGGCGGTCAGAATGGCTTCCCAAAGCTTTTCCGTTGCCTGATGCTTGCTCAGCTTGGGGAAGAGCTTCTTCGCCCACGCCGCACCTGGCACGGCGGCAATGCACCACTGATAGCGGTTTTCGATCTTGTCGCGGTAGGGCTTGATGATCTTGTAGCGTGCCTGTCCCGCCTTTGCCATCTTCTCCTGATTGATGCCCTTCAAACCGTCGGGATCCTCGGAGACGAGGTAGATACGGCACGGAAGCTCCTCGACGTAATGCTGCCAGCGGGCTTCCTCCCAGTTTTCAAGCTGTGCGAGGTTCTTGTTCGTGCACCAGCGGTAGTGCAGCTTGGCAAGCGGCTGGTAGTCCCAGTCCACAACGACCCGCTTCGCACCCGCACGGTAGCATTCCTCAACGACCATCTGCACGAACTCGGGCTGATCCAGCTCCGCGACAATAAAGACCTCCTGTCCCTTTTGGACATGGATGCCGACATTGGCGATCAGATGCGCGTACTTGCGCAGTACGGTTTTCTTCATGTGCTCCTCCTTCCGGCAGGACGCGCCTGCCATCGTTTTCCTCTATTTTAGCAGAAGCGTTTCCGAATTTCAATATTGCAATCCGTCGGAAAAGCGGGTAGAATAGACAAAAACGGCGAAACGGAGTGAGGCAGCTTGACGCGAGAGGAATTTTCGGCACTGACACGGAACGGACCCGTGCTGCTCGACGGCGCAACCGGCTCAAACCTGATGCGGGTCGGGATGCCGCGCGGCGTATGCGCGGAGGAGTGGATCTTGGCGCATCCGGAGAAGCTGACTGCGCTGCAAGCCGCCTATGCCGCGGCGGGAAGCCAAATCGTCTACGCGCCGACCTTCGGTGCAAACCGTTACAATTTGTCGCGTTACAATTTGCAAGAGAACGTCCGCGCGTGGAACTCGGCGTTGGTCGCTCTCTCCCGCAGCATCAGCGGCGTTTTGGTGGCAGGCGACGTCACCACGACGGGTGTCGCCTTGGAGCCGAACGGCCCGATGACCTATAATGAACTGCACGACATCTACGCCGAGCAGATCGGGGCGCTGATCGACGCGGGCGTTGACCTGCTCGTGATTGAAACAATGCTCGGCGTGAACGAAACGGTCACGGCGCTGGAGGCGGCAAGAGGTCTGTGCGACCTGCCGGTGCTGTGCTCGATGACCGTCCAAGCCGACGGAAGCTGCTACTTCGGCGGTGACTGCCTCGAGGCGGTCGAAACGCTGCAGGCGCTCGGTGCGGACGCGGTGGGCATCAACTGCTCCTGCGGACCGGAGCAGCTCGTAAGTCTTGTCCGCAATATGAAAAAAATCGCCGCCGTGCCGCTTTTGGTCAAGCCGAACGCCGGTATGCCGACGATCTCCGACAGCGGCGAGGCGGTCTATCCGATGATGCCGACGGAGTTCGCGCGGCAGATGCGGCGGCTTGTACAGGAGGGCGCGTCGCTCGTCGGCGGCTGCTGCGGCACGACACCGGAGTTTATTGCAGCGCTGCGGGAGGCAATTTCCGCGCCGCACTGATGAAACGCGCCGCCTTCGGGTATCCTAAGCGCGGAGGTGAGGCGCTGTGTTTCACGATTTGTTCGCCAATTTCCCGCTGGGCTTCGGTCCGCTGCTGGTGCAGAATCGGGACGCCATGCAGTATTTCGACTCGCTCGATGCCGAGGAGCGGAAGGCGGTCGCCCGCGAGTGCGCCATGATTCGTACCCGCGACGAGATGGACGCCTATATTGCGGAAATGGCACGAAAAGCCGGACAATAGCGTCCGGCTCAGCTTGTCAAAAAGTTCTGACAGACTTTTTGACAAGCTGACTTCAAAATTGCAAAATGTAAATCAGTAAGATTATTTTGCAATTTTGTCCGCTGCGGGGGGTTATTGGACGTGAAAGAGAACCCTGACGGTTCCCTTTCACACTTTTCCTCCCTCCGAAACTTGTTGACGAAGCCTTTTGACAACTTGAGGGTCCAAAGTAGGGCGTATGCCTTACTTTGGACCCTCTCCGTATACGGTTCGCATCGACTAAGCCCCTTCGATGCACTTGACACGCCGCGAAATAACCGATCGGACCGCGCTGCGATTCGGCAGATCGAGCGCCGTTTTTGTCGGCTGTGCCGATTTCGCTGTGTCCGTTTTTAGAATTCCCTTGATTCCGCAAAAAATACGGAATTTTTCGCTCCTTTGCGGGCAGAATAGGGAGAAAGGAGGCGGACACATGGACAATGCGGAATACGGGCGGCTGGTGGATTCGCTCTCGCCGAAGAGCAAGACCCTGCGCGACTGCCTGAATGCGTTTTGGACGGGCGGGCTGATCTGCTGCCTCGGGCAGCTTTTGACAACTTGCTTTCGGTCGATGGAGATGGATCAGCAGGCGGCGGCAACGGCAACGAGCATCTGCCTGATCCTGCTTTCGGCGATTCTGACGGGGCTTGCCGTATATGATGACATTGCGAAGCTGGCGGGCGCGGGCACACTGGTGCCGATCACGGGCTTTGCGAATTCCATCGTTGCTCCCGCCGTTGAGTTCCGAACGGAGGGCGTCGTGCTCGGCACCTGCGCAAAAATGTTTACCATTGCCGGTCCCGTCTTGGTGTTCGGCACGGTTGCAAGCTGGCTCTACGGTGTGATTTACTGGCTTTGGACTGCCATTTAGTCGAAAAAGCACACATTCCCGCAGCAATGCATAGGCTGAAGCGAGGAGGATGCCTATGGAGCTGCGGGAATGTATTTTTTACAGCAACGATTGCTACCGCCGCGGGCGGAAGATCGCGCCGTGCGGCGTTATGGTTCACTCCACCGGAGCGAACAACCCGAATCTTCGCCGCTACGTCCAGCCGGACGACGGACTGCTCGGCAGCAACGGCAATCAAAACGACTGGAACCGACCGGGCTTGGACGTCTGCGTCCATGCCTTCATCGGGAAAAAGGCGGACGGGACGGTCGCAACCTATCAGACACTGCCGTGGGATCGACGCGGCTGGCACGCGGGAAGCGGAAGCTCAGGAAGCGCAAACAACACGCACATTTCCTTTGAAATCTGTGAGGATGGGCTGAACGACAGGGCGTATTTTGAAACGGTTTGGCGGGAGGCGGTGGAGCTGACGGCGTATCTGTGCGCCCGCTACGGGCTGGACCCCATGGCGGACGGTGTTGTGATCGACCACGCCGAGGGGCATCGGCGCGGGATCGCGAGCAACCACGGCGACGTGACCCACTGGCTGACGCGCTACGGGCTGACAATGGACGATTTCCGACAGGCTGTTGCAGAGAATTCGGAGGTGGAGCGTATGACGAAGCAGGAGCTGGAGAGGCTGATCGACCGCCGTATTGCGGCGAAGCTTGACGGTGACGGGACGACGCCGAGCAAATGGGCGGAGGAGGAGCTGTCCGACGCCGAACGCAGCGGCATTACCGACGGCACGCGACCGCGTGGCTATGCGACGCGGGAGGAAACGGCGGTCATGGTCGAGCGCCTGCGAAAACGGATTGAGAAGGAATAATAAGAAATAAAAAACTGCTGCGGAGCGCTTGCTTCGCAGCAGCTTTGGTATTGAAACGAATTATGCCTTGCCGGCGCAGCCGAGGACATCGATGAGCTTGTGCTTGACCAGCTCCTTGATGTTGGCACGGGCGGGCTTGAGGTACTGACGCGGGTCGAAATGATCCGGATGCTCGTTGAAGTATGCACGGATCGTGCCGGTCATGGCAAGACGCAGATCGGAGTCAATGTTGATCTTGCAGACGGAGAGCTGAGCGGCGTGACGCAGCTCCTCCTCCGGAACACCGATGGCGTTGGGCATATTGCCGCCGTTGGCGTTGATCATCTTGACATACTCCTGCGGAACGGAGGACGAGCCGTGCAGAACGATGGGGAAGCCGGGCAGACGGCGGGAGACTTCTTCAAGGATGTCGAAGCGCAGGGGAGGGGGAACGAGGATGCCGTCGGCATTGCGGGTGCACTGCTCGGGCTTGAACTTATAGGCGCCGTGGCTGGTGCCGATTGCGATGGCAAGGGAGTCAACGCCGGTCTTGGAGACGAACTCCTCGACCTCCTCGGGACGGGTGTAGGAGCCGACTGCGTGGCTGACCTCGTCCTCGATGCCGGACAGGGTGCCCAGCTCGCCCTCGACGACGACGCCGTGGTCATGCGCGTATTCAACGACCTTGCG
>URWG01000077.1 GCA_900551495.1 uncultured Eubacteriales bacterium | reverse complement strand
GCGGGGAGCCGATTAACGAATTTCAATCCACCCACCCCGTGTGGGGTGGGACGAGTTTTCCGCCGAGGACAGGTATCTCAAACTTATTTCAATCCACCCACCCCGTGTGGGGTGGGACAGCAATAATTCACAAAGTCAACCTCATGATTTATTGCATAATGTACAACGATATACTTAATTTGGGGATACTGCCCGCTTTCTCAGCGGCAGCACGGTGCGTTTTTCCGCGCAACGCGCGGTTTTTTCGGTGCGAACCCGCCGGGGTATTCCCGAACACTCCCCTTTCGCACCGTCATACGATCAGGACACCCTCCGCCTTGTAACCCGCCTTTGCACCGAAGTGCTCGACCTTTGTTTCATAATGATTGCCCAAGTAGTAAAAACGCAAGCTGTCTCTCTCTTCATCCATGATAGATCGCAGCTTATGCTGCAGCAGCTTGCATTGCGCGGCGTCCAAAATGCACTCAAACACGGAATTCTGAACACGCTGCCCATAATTCACGCATTGCTTTGCAATCTGCCGGAGGCGCTTTCGACCTTCCGCATCTTCCGTACTTACATCATAAGAAATCAGTACCAGCACAGGCGCACCTCACTTCCACAGGAACGGCGGATAGGCGTCCAGATCATCCCGCAGATAACGTGCCAGCAGCAGCGCCTGCATATACGGCACCAGACCCCACGGCATTTTTTCTTCCAAATACGGATGCGTGATCGTGTCCTGCTTGCGCTCCTGCCAGTTTTTCAGGAATTTTCGTCGCCCCGTATCCGTCATAATCACCGCGCCGCCCTCTGCCGCTTCAAAATCCTCCGACCGCATGACGTTATTGTTGACCAGCGTCAAAACAAAGCGGTCGGCAATGCACGGTCGCAGCTCTTCCATCAGATCCAGCGCAAGCGACGTTCTGCCGGGACGGTCGCGGTGCATAAAGCCGACATAGGCATCCAGCCCGACGCTCTCCAACGCCGATGCGCAATTACTCGCCAGCAAGCTGTATGCAAATGAAAGCATGGCGTTTACATTGTCGGTCGGCGGTCGTCGATTTCGTCCGCGAAAGAAGAAGGAATCCTTGTTCCGCAAGATCATGTCATCAAAAACATCGAAATAAACCGAAGCTGCCGCACCCTCCAGCCCTCTCAGGGAATCCAACGAGCCGGCGTCCAAAACCTGCGGCATAATCTCGTAGATCGCGGCAGAGGAATTCCGAAATCTTTCCTCGTCAATGCGGAGCTTGTGATCGCGCTTGGTCCGTTCAATGCTCCAACGGCAGTTATACAGCTTACCCCAGATCATATATTTTGCGATTCGGCAGCTACGCACCCAATCGTCCGCCGCACGATACTGTTCTCTGCGCAGCAGCACATTTCCGTTCGAGATGCCCGCCGTCCGCGCCAAAAACCGACCGCTCGGAGAACAAAAGCTCAAGCCGATGTTGCGCTTTGTGCAGGCGCCCATCAGCGCGGGAGAGGCACCCGCGTAGGAAAAGCAGATAATTTCCTCCAAATTATGCAGAGGAAACCGCCCGACCTCTTCCTTATCACGGCGCACCACGATATTTTCCCCGTCCAGCGCCAAATATACATCTTCCGAGGTGACAAACAGCGTGTTCAGCAGACGTCTCATAGCGTCTCCTCCATATGCTTTTCCAAATAGCGCTTCACCGACCCGCAGTGCGTCAGCTTCGGCAGACACAGCTCCCTGAGCGAACAGGCGTTGCAGGATTTCGTCGGCTTTACCCTCGGGGTATGCCCTCGTCGGTACAGCTCGTGCATTTCGCCCAGTGTATCTGTGACCTCCCTGCGAAGCTCAGATGTAAACTCCACCTCGACACGCCGCCGCGTCTCGCCGAAATAGAGGGCGCCCCGCGGTATATCGCAGCAGAGCATCTCCTCAAGGCACATGGCTTGTCCGCATAATTGCAGCTCGTTTGCCCGATCCTCGCGCGGAGAGCCGTGCTTGTATTCCACAGGATAGGGCTGAAACAGACCGTTCTCCTTCGGCAGCGGGATTCCCTTGTCGGACGGTCTGAATTCCACAATATCACACGCGCCCGAGACGCCCAAAGTCGGCGAAGAAACGGCAAAATCGCGCGTAATGACCATGCCTGCCCGCTTCTCGCGCAGCTCGGAATTGTGAGCGCGTTCGTGCATGATCTCGCCCGCAACGGTCCTGACGTTCTCCGACCACTGATTTTCAACGTGGATCAGCGCCCACTGCCTGCGGCAGAAGCAAAAATGCTGAATTCCGGAGAGGAGGAGATACTCCTCCTCGTTATACGCCATCAATGATCTCCGGCTTCAGATCGGGCAGCTCGTCCACCGTGATGATGTAATCATCAATGCCTTTCGGAAGTTCCGTCGAATTCTTTGCGGTGACGTGGACGCTGCGGTGTACCTTCGCGGACGAATACTGCCCGTCCTTGCAGTTATGCTCCCACCAGTAGAGCTTTACGACCTCCATCGAGCCTTCGGGACGTGCGGCGGAGGCGTCGTTTACAAAGAGCGTGCGCAGGCATTCCTTCACCACTGCTGCGTCCTCCTGCGAAAAGCCGGTCTTTTCCGCCAACTGTACATTGATCGCGCCCTTGACTGTATAAAGTCCGAAGCGGACGAAGTGCTTTCTGCCCATCGTGTCCGAGGAACGCGTCGCCTTCGGTTCGCCGTTGACGCTCTTGGTGATCTGCATTTCTTCGATTTCCACGGGAGAAACACTGACCGCCTGATGGATGGAAACAGGACCGCGAACGCCGATGGGGTCCTTGATCCCTTTGAAGGCAAACACCTGTCCGAAACTGCGTACATCCATCCACTTTTCGCATACGAGCTGCGTGTAGGCGTCCTTATCCGAATCCTTAATTCCCTTGGTTGCAGCCGCTGCGCGCTCGCTTAAGCTTTTGAAGCCGTCATCGCAGCGGTCGTCGGACTGCAAAAAGATCGCGTTGCCGAGGTCCTGCATACGGTTGCGAATCTTCCGCTTGATACAGACATCCGAAATTTCGCCCATGCCGTTATAGTCCATTCGGGGGCGGTTGCCGTTCAGCGGGTCGCCGTTGCTGTTTGCCTTGGTCACGGAGATCAGTGCCAAAAAGTCGATTTTGTGATTCAGTGCTGCCATTGTTTATTCCTCCTCAGTATTGTTTTCGGTGTCTTTTTTGGTGAAGAAAGCGTTTCTCTGCAGCTCGTAGCCCATCAGATAGAGGTCCTCCAGCGGCTGATTCAGCTCGTTTTCCGGGAAATCGCGGAGAATTTCGAATATCTCCCCGACCAGCCGCTCATAACGGGCTGCCTGCCACGGGTCTACGCGGTCGAGATATGCCTGATGCAGGTGCCGATTGAGCCGTTCAAACACAGAGAACGGGCGCTGCCGGAACTCAGCCATGAATTTCACTGCGTTGGTTTGCCGTGCCTCCTGTGTCTTGTAATAGTAGTCTGCTTCCGCACGTTCCATTGCAGCCAAAAGTCTGCCGTATTGGAAGCTGCGGTCCCTTTTGCCCAATTCCCAAGCCATTTCGTTACCTCCCTGTTTCGTGTCGTATCTGTATTTTTGGAGTGCGGCGCACGCCGTCTGCACAATTTTTCGCCAATCCGCCTCGCTGTAGGCAAGCGGCGAGGATGCCCGCTGCGTCAGCGCTCTCAAAATGTCGATCGGAAATATGCTACCGCTCATCTTGCAGCTCAGCAGGCGCTGTAAATGCTGGCGCTGGATGCGGTTGTCCGTTTCCAGTCCGTTTTTCCGCTGCGTTCCGAACGCGCGGTCTACAATTTGCAGCAGGTTCGGCGCCTGAATCCCGTAGCTTCCCGCGTACCAACAGCAGTGCGCGTCCCAATCGTGCATACGCTCCAAGAATGTTTTCAGCGAAATTTCGTTGTAATAGGTGACGGCAAGACGCCCCGTTGTTGCCGCGTCGAAGCTTGCCAAGATTGCACAGTCGCTGTCGTCCAACTGATGATCCTTACGGAAGCTCAGCAGCGTGCTTTGCAGCCGTGCCTGATAATCGCTCGGTCTGCGGGGAGCCTCGTTTTCGGCGGTGTGCACTCTGCGCATCAACTTCAGCAGCGCTTTTCCCTTCGGATTCCAGCACAGGAAAATGCGGTTCCCCGAAAACTCCCGCACCCCTTCCTCCGAAGCCAGCCAACGCAGGGCATTGTGCGCCTTCTGCGACGCGATGTAGCTGACGGTAGCGGCTTGCCGATCATCCGCGAAGCGTCCGCGATAGGTAAAGCCGCTTTCGTCATTGGCGGAGATTAGCTTTGCATTGCCGTTGACGGGAATGATCCCCTTCGGATGCTGCGCTGCAAGCGTCTCTGTGCGTCCGTCGATCATGCACAGGTCGGAATCCCGTGCAGCGATGCGCTCACAGTAATAGGAAATGAAGGCGGAGAACAGCTTTTGATTCCGCCAACAAGCAGCTTCCTCGTCGTCAAGCCCCAGTATGCGCCAACGGACAAGCTTCTTTTCAATGTCACTCCACGCAGCGTCGGGAGCAAGTATGCCGCATTTTGTAAGGTCCTCAAGGATCGTGCCGCCCGATACATAGGCAAAGACGGCGGAGAGGAACGGATGGCTGTGTGCGGATTCCAGCCAGTCTTGCAGCCCGTTCAGATAAAGCTCGTGTGCTTGCGCGTTAGGCGGAGCGACGTATTTTAATTGATCGCACAGAGGGTGTGCTGCGAGTGCGCTTGTGCGACCATCCGATTCTTCCGTGACCGGAATCACAATTTTCGGCTCACGCTTTCCGACCTCTCTTGCGGTCAAGAATGTTCCGTCTGAATTCAGGGTGATCTCAATAGCTGCGCTTGTCACGGTGTGACCGATCGGCGCGAGCGGATCGTGGTCCTCCCGATATACACCGATCAAGCTTGCATTTGCGTCGTAGGTTTCGATTGCTCGTTGTAAAAGTCCCATTATGTAACCTCCCCGAACTCTCGCAGACCCGAGAAATTGTTCAGATTTTCACCGAAGGGCTTTAACTCCATCTCGCAGATCGGCTTCAGTATGGAGCAGCGCTCCGGCGGCAGGAAGGAGATCACGCCGCGCTTCATGACGGGATTCCAAAAGCGGACCGTCATTTTGCCCTTCGTGTCGTCGGAATAAGCTTCGTCGGCGTAGGTGATGCCGTGATACATCAGTCCGAAGCTCAATTCCTCCGTCTCGTCGTAAGCGCCTGCCCCCTCACCGAAAACGCACGGCTCCACATATCCCTGACATTCCCGCGCGCCCAAGAAGATGTCACGACGTCCGCCTTTTCGGATCATCTTTTTTGCAATCTCGTGGTGCTTGTTCTCATTGCGGTCAGCCGCCAGCTCGGGGCGGTTTTCGTTCCACTCAAAGTGGGCGCGGACCTGATAGCGGCAGTTCTTCAGGTAGGTGTAATAGCTGAGGTCATTCCCGCCGTGGTACTTGATCGGGCGAATCCCCTTCGTCTCCATCTGAATGGGATTCATGATCCGAACGGCGTCGATGATCCAAATCAGCGTGGGCTTCCAATACACCGAGTGAAGGATCCCTTTCAGCGCCTCGTAGGTCGGCACCTGATAGGTGCATTTTTCGCCGCCGACGCGCATGATCGGGTCCGAGAACAAGGCATAGTCCCCCGTCACCTGAAACTCCACAATGTTGTCGTATTTTGTGTTCTTCAATCCGTTACACCTCCGTATATTCTTGTTTTTCTTCGCTCACGGTAAGACCGACGGCATCGTCGTAAAAGCCGTCCCCAAGAACCCAAGCGCAGCCGCCGCAGACGGAGATCAGCGCCTGCCGCTGCTCCAACCGTTCCTTTTGGTTCGGATAGATACCGACGGTATAGCAGCTCGCTTCCTTCAATACTGCTGCCCGATAGAGGGAGTCCAGCCTGCATCGGTCGCCGCACAGCTCCGCAATGAGCTGCTTTCCCCTGCCGTACGGGACCAAAATATCGGTGGTATCCTCGTCAAATACGGTGAACTGCGCTCCCGCCGTTTTGAATGCTTGATGCAGGAAGAAGCCCTCTGCGTTCGGGCAATGCTCGTCCGCGTATTTTTCGTTGGTCGCCATCAGATCAAACAGCGTCGTATCTTCTTTGGCGAGGCTGTAGTCCTGCGCCTGATCAGCCATTTCCTGATACAGTGCGCGGTAGTAGTAACAGATGGCGGCGTCGGAAAGCAGATCGTCTTCAAACTGCTCCGGTGTCTTTTGAAAAGCAGTCATCAGCGCAAGCGTTGCTTCCTTTCCGAGCAGAATATCCCGCAGCATATCGAGGCGTTCATCCGAGCAGAATACGGTATACACGGGACGCGGCACTGCCGATTCGCCGCTGCGGTTGCAGCGCCCTGCAGCCTGAACGATGCTATCCATCCCCGCTGCCAGCCGCATAACCGCATTAAATGAAATATCGACGCCCGCCTCGATCACCTGTGTTGCGACGCACAGCACCTTTTCATGCCGTGAAAGCGCCTCCTGCAATGCGGCGAGCACGTCGCGCCTGTGCTGCATACACATCGCGGCGGACAGATGGAAGCTCCGATAGTCCGAGAATTTGGTTTTCTCCGACAGATATGCGGCTTCCGACTTTGTGTTGCACACGACAAGTAAGCTTTTGGCTGCGTCCATTTGTACGCGAATCAGGTCGGGAAGCTCCTCCAAACGGCGGTCGGGAATTCTGCGAAGCTCCGTCCTGCGGAAGGCTGCCCAAAGTGCCGCATCTCTCGGGACGATCTCCTCAGGCTTTCGGCGCAGCGGGTGTTTCGCGCCCTCTAACTCCGGCTGAGTCGCCGAGCAGAGTACTACCGTTGCGCCGCACTGTTCGCTCAAAAACTGAATCGCAAGATTAAAGAGCGTCAACATTTTGATGGGCACGGTCTGCACCTCATCGATCACAATAACGCTGTCGCACAGCGCCTGAAAGCGCCGAATTGCGGTCGTTTTGCCGGAAAACATGGTGTTCAGAAGCTGGACCAGGGTCGTAATAATGATCGGCGCGTCCCAGCTCTGCACGAGAAGCTCCCGCTCGTCCAGCTCGTCCCCTGTTCGGTCCGTTTGGACGACATTGGAATGGTGCTCCAAAATCAGCCGATCGTCGCCGACAAATTCGTGAATGACGCTTGCGTTCTGCTCAAGGATCGACAGCAGCGGAGAGGTAAAGATCAGCCGCCGCTTATTATGGTGCATCGCGTGCGCCAGTGCATATCGCAGCGAGCTGAGCGTTTTTCCGCCGCCCGTCGGAACATTCAGCCGATAGATGTCGGGCTTGCGCGTTGCAAAGGCGCGGCACTGCTCCGAGATCGTATGGCGGGCAGCGGCGATCGGCGTGTTGCGCGGGAAGCCGTCCAGCCTTTTCACCAAATATTCCAAACGGTCCTTCCAGATCGGAACCATATCCGACGGCAAAGCGTGCGGAGCAGTGCCGTTCATAAATGCGGCAGTATCGCGGCGGTCGCCCTCAATAACGGCGGATAAGAGCAGCCTTGCCAACAGACCCGCCTCAAACGCATAGTCACGATCACTTGCGTAGGTCTTGTCCAACCGCATAACAACACGGTCGAGCTCCTCGGCGGCTTCGTCAAAAAGCTTCTTGATCTCCTCGGCGGAGATCTCCTCCTCGAAAGCTGCGACAGCTTCCTCGTACGATATGTTTTGCTTTTCGGCGCGGTATTGCAGCCCGACACGCCGCGCCGAGTCCACGCAATCGAACAGACCGTGATGCGCACCGATCGCAAAGGCAATCAGCTCGGAGCCGATGATCTCTGGCGGCTCGTTGGATTCACGGTGAAAACGTTCCATTAAATAGCGGCAGCCTTGGAAGGTGTGGATCACACTGCCGCGCTTTCCCTGCTCCCCTGCGGACAAATACTCCTGAAAATCCTCGGTGTACTTGCCCATGTCATGAAGCAAGCCCGCAAGATAAGCGGCATGCTCCAGTCCGACCGTCTGCAAGCACTGCGATGCACGCTGCGCCGTTTGCGTCAGATGCTCACGGACCGTCTGCCGCGCGTGCTCCCCACTCGGAGCTTCGCGGATGTGTGCATAATACTTCATATGTCTCACCGCTGTTCTTTCAGAGCACTGTTTTCCGCCGCCGCGTCAGCCGAGGCAGTTTGTGCTGCATACTGAATCGTATGGTTTTGCTTTTCTTTCATTATATCATGTTATTTATTCTATGCAATAGTCGATCGACAAAAATTAACATTTTTTTGCTTCTCAGATTTCACGCGATTGTTCAAATTGCTCTTGCAGAAATACGATTTTTTATCAAAAATTGTCACTGATATTTCTCAGTCGGACGGTAAAACTACCACCGAGGAAATCAAATTCATACATTTGATGACTTCAAAACGACAAAAGGAGATGGAATGAAAATGAAGAACACCAATCAGATCAATGTTCCCCAAGCACGCGAAGCGATGGACAAGTTCAAGATGGAAGCTGCCGGAGAAGTCGGCGTCAACCTGAAGCAGGGTTACAACGGCGACCTGACCTCCCGTGAGGCAGGCTCTGTCGGCGGTCAGATGGTCAAGAAGATGATCGAAGCTTACGAGCGCAACATGAAGTAAGCAAAACAGCAAAACAAAGAGCAGCGGTTCCGTTCG
>URWG01000076.1 GCA_900551495.1 uncultured Eubacteriales bacterium | reverse complement strand
ACGATTTTATACAACAGCGGGGACGCGGGTGGAGACGGAATACTCCGTCACGCCGAGGATCGTCTCGCCGTCGATTTGCAGCGCGGTCGGGCGGTCGAACTCCACCTTGATCTCATGCCCCGTAAGCACGCGGCTCATCTCGGTATGGCGGACGTGCTCGCCCTTGAAGATCGAGGGAAAAACGACGAGCGTCTTGAGCTTCCCCGAGCCGAACAGCACGCTGACCGAGACGGTCCGCTCGGGATTCAGGCGATCCTGCGCGGGCGCGACCATCATGCCGCCGCCGTAGAATCTGCCGTTCATCGTCGGCGCGAGCCAAACATGGTGGAAGGAGTGCGTCTTGCCGTCCACGGTAATGCGGGCATTGGCGGGCTTATAGTGGAACAGTAGCCCCTTGATGGCGATGGAGGTGTAGTTGACGGGCTTATCCGAGGTCCGACGAAGCCGATCGCCGACCTCACAGCAATAGCCGTCAATGCCGTAGCCGATGCCGTTGAGGAAGCGGTAGGACTTCCTCTTCACCGTAACGGTCGGCAGATCGACCAAATATTTTTTAATGGAGAAGGGCGGATCCCCCTTTTCTTTTCCGAGGTCGTGTAAAAAGTCGTTTCCGCTGCCGACGGCATAATACTGAATATCCTGCGCAACGGCAATCGACTGCGTGTCGTTGATAAAGCGGTTCAGCGTGCCGTCGCCGCCCGCAAGCACGATCGGCTCATCGGCGGGAATTGGCTTGAAGAAGTCCTTATACGAGGCAATTTTTGTCATGTCATAGTAGTGAAGCTCGTTACCCGCCAGCAACGTATCCAGCTTTCGGGCGGACGCCTCGCCGTTTCCGTTGCCCGCGTTCGGGTTAAAGAGAATGTGATATGTCATGTCGGCTCCCTTTCTCTTGTGGTTTAGCGTCATTATACCCTAAAATCCGACAATTCGCAATGGGCATTTCCGCTTCGCTGCCCGAATTTCGGAAAAGGATTGACACCGTTCACGGAAACCGCTACAATGGAGGTGAAGAAACAAGGGAGGGACGCGGACATGGACAAATCGGCGCTGCGGCGGCAAATCACGCAGCAAAAACGCGCCCTGACGGAGGCGCAGATCGAGGCGGCGTCGGCTGCCTTGGCGGAGAAGCTGTTTTGCCACCCGCTGTATCGCGACACACGCGCCCTCTACGCCTATCTGAGCTACAATCAGGAGGTGCGGACTGCCCCGATCCTCCGCCGCGCATGGCAGGACGGAAAACGCGTTGCCGTGCCGCGGGTGGCGGGAGAGGCGCTCGAATTTCTTTGGCTGGAGCCGGATTCCCCGCTTGCCTCGGGCTATCACGGGATTCCCGAGCCGATCGGCGGCGAGCGTGCCGACGACCCGACGGCGCTGCTGCTGATGCCCGGGCTGGCATTTGACCCGCACGGGAACCGACTGGGCTACGGCGGCGGCTTCTATGACCGCTTCCTCGCGCAGGAGCCGAAGCACCCGACCGTTGCGCTGTGCTACGGCTTTCAGCTCCTGCCGCAGTTGACCCCCGAGCCGCACGATCTTCCGGTGGATGCCGTTATTTCGCAACCGATCACGGAGGTTACACTATGAAAATACAGGCTGTCGTTGAGTATAACGCGGGCGGATACCTGATCTACGCCGCGAATTTCCCCGGCGCTTTCGTCCGCGGCGAGACGGAGACGGAGGCACTGGCAAAATTCCCCGGCGAGCTGCGCGCCTATCTGCGCTGGAGCACCGGCAGAGTCCCCGCCTACGACGATCCCGAAATCGAGGTCGTGCAGCGGAAGCTCTCGCCGCTTGCCGTGAATCTTGCCGATTCGGACGTGCTGTTTGACACCGAGCGCGAGCCGCTGATGCCGCAGGAGTACGAGAACCTGAAGCTGGCAGTCCTGCGGTCGGCGCGGGACGTGCGCAAGCTGTTTCTCAGCATCCCGAATCCCGACATCTCCGACCGCCCGAAGCGCATTTGCTTCTACGGCGCCGTACCGCGCACGCCGCGGGAGATGTACGAGCATATCAATCAAACAACGGCTTATTACGTCGGCGCGTTCGGAATTTCCTTTGAGAACGTCCCCGATCTCTACACCAATCGGCTTCAGGCGCTTTCCGAGCTGGAGACGCTGCCCGATTTCCTGAGCGGGACGGTCTATACCGCGCCCGACGGCGAGCTTTGGACGGTACGCAAGGTGCTGCGCCGCTTCCTTTGGCACGACCGCATCCATGCCCGCGCCATGTGGCGGACGGCATCGGCGCTTTGGTCGAGCGGGCTGAAAAATCCGTTTTTCTTTCTGTGAGGATAAAACTTATTTGCAGATATTTCAAAGTCTGTTCACAACTTCGGCGGAGGAGTGTGGTATCCTCTAAGCGGAGGTCGGGTTTTCCTCCCTTTTCCCGATCTCTGCTGCTGATGCCGCGGAGGTTTTCGCGGATAAGCCGACAGCAGCGTGTGTGTCAAACGATAAACAGACGGCTCCGATGTGTTAGCAGCATCGGAGCCGTCGCAGCTTGTCAGAAAAAACCAATCCCGTCATTGCGAGGAGCGAAGCGACGCGGCAATCTCATGTGAAACGCTTCGAATTTGCCGAAATTTATCGGAATTTCAAAACAATCCTGCGAGATTGCCACGGGTGCAAGCACCCTCGCAATGACAGGCTTGGTGCTTTTTTGACAGACTGAAACCCCGTGTGTGAGCCGAATTCTCACACACGGGGTTTTGATTCAATTTCATCAATCGCGGTCCCAGTTGTGCCAAGTATTCTGCACGTCGTCGTCATCGTCGAAGATGTCAAGCATCTTTTCCATCATGGCGATGTCGTCCGGATTTTCGAGCTTCTTATACTCGCCGGGGACCATTTCGATCTGCGCAGAGACGAAGGCATAGCCCTTCCTGCCCAGTGCGTCGGCGACGGCGTTGAAATCATCGGGATCGGTGTAAACGGTGAAGCAGTCCTCCTCCGCCTCGAAGTCGTCCGCGCCGCAGTCCATCGCGTCCATCATCACGGCGTCCTCCTCGTAGTCGCCGTCCTCGTTGTCGATCACAAGGACGCCCTTCTTCGAGAAGTTCCAGCTCACGCAGCCGGTCGTGCCCATTTTACCGCCGTATTTGTCGAAGTGGTGGCGCATATTGCCCGCGGTACGATTGCGGTTTTCGGTCATCGTCTCGACGATGATCGCCACGCCGCCGGGACCGTAGCCCTCGTAGGTGATGGCTTCGTAGGCGTCGCCGGAGCCTGCGTTGGCAGCCTTTTCCAGCACGCGCTTGATGTTGTCGTTGGGCATATTCGCCGCCTTCGCCTTGGTGATGACGGTCGCCAGACGGGAGTTATAGTTGGGGTCGGTCGAGCCGCCGCCCTCCTTCACCGCAACATACATTTCCTTCGCGATCTTGGTAAACGCAGCGGCGCGCTTTGCATCCTGCGCACCCTTGGTTTTCTGAATATTATGCCACTTGGAATGACCCGACATGGTAGTTCTTCCCTTCTTATTAAAATCACACGCTATATTTTAGCATAGCGCCGCCTAAAAAACAACCGTTTTATGCGAATTTAATGCAGTCGCGGTGATTTTTCGACAGGAATACCTCAATTTCGGGAAATTGCCGCCGCAGCGCTTCGGCAAGGTAGGTGCAAACGGGATTCTCCGTCTGAAAATGCCCCGCGTCCACGAGCGTCAGCCCCAGTGCCTGTGCATCGGCGAAGGTGTTGTACTTACAGTCGGCGGTGACGAAGGCATCATAGCCCAGCGCCGCCACACGGAACAGCTCGCCGCCGCAGCTTCCGCCGCCGACCGCCGCACGCCGCACCGACCGATCACCGAGAACGCAGCGCACGCCCTCGCAGCCCAGCGCCGTTTTCACATGGTGCACGAATGCCTCGGGCTGCATTTCCACGATCTCGCCGCCGCGCAGCAGCCCGTAGGGTCTGCCCCGATCATCCGAGCCGCATGGGTCGATGACTTCGATATTATGTAAACCGATTTTCGCCGCAAGGCAGTCATTTACTCCGTCTGGCGCACAGTCAAGGTTCGTGTGCGCGTTGAGCGCGGAGATGCCGTTTTCGATCAGATACAGCAGAGCGCGTCCCTCCGGCGAGGCGTCGCTGACCGCCTTCAGCTCCCAAATCGCGGGATGGTGCGTCACGAGAAGCTGACAGCCGAGCGCCGCCGCCTCCTCGCAAACGGGCAGGAATGGGTCAAGCGCGACGAGCAGCCGCTTCACCTCGCGGTCGGAGTGCCCGCACAGCAGCCCAACATGGTCCCAGTCATACGCCATCGTCTCCGGCGCAAGCGTTTTCAAAAAATCATATACGGTCTGAACCGTCGGCATAATGCTCCTCCTTTTTCGGGTCGTCGATCGCGGCGCGGAAGGCTCGAACCTCCCGCAGCGCGGTTTGATAATATGTCAGCTTTGCTCTGTCCTCCTGTGCGGCGGCATGGGAGATCCCCTCGACCGTCAGCCGCAGCGCATTTTCGATCCGTTCCAAATAGCGCGGCAAAAGCGGGCTTCCCCCGTGCAGCAGACATGGCGGGATGTACTGCTCCCCCGCCGAAAGCGGCACGGCATTGCCGAACCGCGCACAGATCACATTATACAGGAAGCCGCCGTCCTCCGTCAGCTCCTCCCGCACCGTGCCGAAGCCGCTCTCGGCAAGGTATCGCCGCAAATCGCTGCCGCCGGATTGCGGCTGCAAAATCAGCAGATAGCGCTCGTCGCGTATCCACGGCGCGGCGCTCAGAAGCTGCGCGATCAGGTCGCCGCCCATGCCCGCGCAAACCACGGTATCGACCGCCGCGGGATCAACGGCACGCAGCCCGTCCGCGCACGACAGCCGCAGTCCCTCCGAAATGCCGAAGCGGGCGGCGTTTTTCCGCGCCGCGGCAAGCGGCTTTTCCCGCAGGTCGCAGGCGTGAACGAAATCGGAGCGTCCGCTTTGCAGAAGGTAGAGGCTCAAATAGCCGTGATCGCAGCCGATGTCCGCCACGCGAGCGCCCTTCGGCACCTGCGCGGCAACACACAGCAATCGTTTTGAAATCGGCAGCTTCATTGTTTTCCTCCCGCAATGTCTGCAAAACAAAACAAGCGGGCAAGGCGCACCGCCTCGCCCGCCGCTGTTTCGAGCTTACTTGTTCTCCTGATTCTCGCTTGCTTCGATAAAGCGGTTGACCTGCGCAAGGAACGCGTCGGCATCAACGCCGTGGACCATGCAGGCTTCCTCAACGGTCTCGCCGCGTGAGGACGGGCAGCCGAGGCAGTGCATGCCGATTGCCATAAAGAGAGGCGCGGTCTGCGGAGCGATGTCCAGAACGTCGCCGATGATGGTGGTTTTTTCGATTTTTGCAGCCATTTTTCAGACCTCCTGTATATATTCTGCACTTATTATATCCCGCAGTGTCAAAAAAATCAAGCCGCTGCACAGAAATTGTCGCTACGACAGCACCAAATGCTCCCCGTTCGGCGCCACGGAAAGCTGTCTCGGCGGGTTCACACCGAGGAGCAGGGCGGCAAGGGGCGATTCCAGCTCCGCTTGGATCAGGTGCCGCAGCTCCCGCGCACCGCTCGGCTTCCTTCCCGCCCGCTGCGCCAGCCACGCGGCAGTCTCGGGCTGAAAGCGCAGTCCGAGCTGCAAACGCTCCGCCCGCTGTGACAGGGCGTTGAGCCGAAGCGCCGCAATGCGTGTCAGCTCCGGCTGCTCCAAGCGCCGAAACGCCGCGATACAGTCGATCCGCCCCAAAAATTCGGGCGGAAAATACTCCCGCAGCGCCCGCTGCTGTGCCGAAGAGCGGTCGCCGAAGCCGACGGACGCCGTTTCCTCGCCGCCGAGATTTGAGGTCATGACGAGCAGCGTGTTGCGAAAATCGACGTGCCGCCCGTTGGAATCCGTCAGAATTCCGTCCTCCATGACCTGTAACAAAATTCCGCAAATGTCCCGATGTGCCTTTTCCAGCTCGTCGAGCAGTACCAGCGAATACGGTCGTCGGCGCACCCGCTCGGAAAGCTCGCCGCCCTCGTCATGCCCGACGTAGCCCGGCGGCGCTCCGAGCAGCCGCGAAACGGCGTGCTTTTCCATATATTCCGACATATCCAGTCGGATCATCGCGTCCTCGCTGCCGTAGACCGCCTCGCTCAGCGCCTTGCAAAGCTCGGTCTTCCCGACGCCCGTCGGACCGGTGAACAGCATTGCCGCGACGGGGCGCTTTTCCTCGGCAAGTCCGCTGCGACCGCGCCGCACCGCCTCCGCCACGGCACGAATTGCCGCCTCCTGCCCGACCACGCGCTTGGACAGGGTCGCCTCCAGCTCACACAGCCGCTGCCGCTCCGTCAGCGACACCGAGCCGATCGGGATCCCCGTTCGGTTTGACACCGCCGCTGCGACGTCCTCGGCGGTGACGGCGGTCTTTTTCGGGCGCTCCATCATGCGCAGACGGTCGCGCAGCTTTGCCGCCCGCTCGTATGCCCCGTCGCGCACCGCACCGCGCAGCTCCTCCTCGACGGATTGCGCCGCCGTGCCCGCGCCGTGCGACACCTGCGCCATTTTTGCGCAGGCAGCCCCCTCGTCAAGCAGATCGACCGCCTTATCCGGCAGGAATTTGTCCGTCAGGTATCGGCACGAGAGCCGCACCGCCGCCTCGATCGCCCCGTCGGTGATGGGCAAGCGGTGATGTGCCTCCAGGCCCGGGCGCAATCCCTCCAAGATTTCGAGCGTCTCGTCCTGCGTCGGCTCGCGAATCTGCACGGGGCGGAAGCGCCGTTCAAGCGCGGCATCCTTTTCGATAAATTTGCGGTACTCCTCCAGCGTCGTCGCGCCGATGAGCTGGAGCTTTCCCCGTCCCAGCGCGGGCTTGAGCAGATTTGCCGCGTCGATCGCGCCCTCCGCAGCGCCCGCGCCGATCAGGGTGTGCATCTCATCGATGAACAGGATGACATTCTGTGCCCGCTGCACCTCCGCAATGATGTCCCGCACGCGCTCCTCAAACTCGCCGCGATATTTCGTTCCGGCGATCACGCTCGCCATATCCAGCGCGAACAGCCGCTTGCCCCGCAGCGCCTCCGGCACCCGTCCCGCCGCGATATACTGCGCCACGCCCTCGACGATTGCCGTTTTTCCGACCCCCGGCTCACCGATCAGGGCGGGGTTGTTCTTGTGCTTGCGCGAAAGAATTTGCAGCACCGTCTCGATCTCGCGCTGTCTGCCGATGACCGTTCCGGTCCGATCCGCCTGTTCGACCAGATCTGTCCCGAACTGCTCCAATAGCCTTACGTTTTGCATGGTCTGCTCCCTTCGAACGTACTGTCCCTCGTACAGTCGGGTAAACAGCACGTTTTCATCAATGCGGCAGCGGCGCAGCAGGCGGCAGGCACCGTTTTCCCCGTTGCGCAGCAGCGCCGTCAGTACCGCTTCGGGCGTGGGCGACGACCCCGCCGAACGCAGCGCACGTCTCGCCCGCGCGGTCAGACCCTGCGGCAGCGCGTCGAGCCGGCTTCCGCGGCCGCGCTGCGCGATCAACTGTCCTATCAGCTCCTGCGCCGTCACGCCCTGCCATTGCAGCAGCCGTCCCGCCTGTCCGTCCTGCTGCATCGCCAGCGCGATCAGAAGATGCTCCGTCCCGACGCAGCTATGTCCCAAAACGCTCGCAACCGCCCAGCCTTGCCGCAGCAGCAGCCGCATTCGCTCGTCCTGCCTTGCCACCGCCATCCCTCCCGAAAAATTCTTGACCGCCGCTTCGGATTCTATACCCGCGAAAAAATTTCGCTTTCCCGCATTTTACCGATTGCTTTTTTCAAAAAGTATGGTAGAATGAGACTGCATATTATACATACAGGAGGCAAAAACAATGGCATATTTCATTACTGACGCCTGCGCCAAGTGCGGCACCTGCGCCGATACCTGCCCGCTCGGCATCATCACCGAGGGCGAGGACAAGTACGTCATCGACGCCGACCAGTGCGTGGAGTGCGGCTCTTGCGCCGCTGCCTGCCCCGTGGACGCCATCGAGCAGGAGTAAGCATCTGAGAAAAGGAGGCTGCAAAACAGCCTCCTTCAGATTGTTCGAAAAAGTCCGGTCTGTCATTGCGAGACCCTGTAAGGGTCGTGGCAATCTCGCAGAATTATTCTGAATTATTGATAGATTTCGGCGAATTCGATACATCTTGCGCAAGATTCCCACGTCGCTTTGCTCCTCGGAATGACATACAGAGGTTCATCAATACATCGAGGAGGCTGCAAAACAGCCTCCTTTTTATTGCTATGGAAGAAATATTACATAACGGAATCGTCCTGCGCCACGGCGACGGCAGCTTCCGCCTCGGCACGGACAGTATGCTTTTGGCGCATTTTGCCGCCCCGTTCTGCACCGGACGGGTCGCGGACCTCGGCGCGGGCTGCGGAACGCTGGGACTGCTGCTCTGCGCGGCGAACGAGCGCTGCACCGTGACCGGCATTGAGCTGAACGAGACGGCGCACCGCATCGCGCTGGAAAACGCGGCGGCAAGCGGCTGCTCGCAACGGCTGCGCCCGATTTTGGGCGACGTTCGGGAGATCCGCTCACTGCTCCCGTCGGGGAGCTTCGAGGTTGTGGTATCGAACCCGCCCTATTTCCCCGTTGGCAGCGGTCGCGAGAGCACCGCAGCAGCCGCGGCACGGTCGGA
>URWG01000075.1 GCA_900551495.1 uncultured Eubacteriales bacterium | reverse complement strand
TCCCGCAGTTGTCCGCTACGGCTACGGCTTTGTGCAGGGCGCGAACGCCGCTGCGGTCGAGCTGGGCAACGAGGCTGACGTCAGCATCAAGTACGTCTACGGCAACCAGTTCTACGGCGATGCCGACATCACCGCTTACATGGACACCCTGTACGCCGGCGGTCTTGAGGTCTGCTTCGCGGCAGGCGGCAGTATCTATCAGTCCGCTTGCGAGGCTGCGGAAAAGGTCGGTCAGAAGGTCATCGGCGTTGACGTTGACCAGGCGGCTGCCATCGACGCCATCTACGGCGAGGGCATGACCGTGACCTCCGCGATGAAGGGTCTGGCGGAGACGGTCTACACCGCGCTTGCCGCCCTCATTGAGGACGACAACTGGGCTGCCTACGGCGGTCAGATCGCTTCCCTCGGACTGGTCTCTGCGGACCCCGCCGAGAACTATGTCCAGCTCGCTCCGTCCACGCAGTATGCGGAGGGCAAGTTCACCGAGGCTGACTATCTCGCACTCGTTGAGAAGCTGTTCAACGGCGAGATCGAGGTTTCCGACGCCACCGACGTCGAGCCGGAAACTGCGATCGCTGTCGATTACCTCGGCAACATTAAGTAAAAACTCTCTATCTCCCAATTTTTTATAGGAAGGGCGGGCTTCATGCCCGTCCCTTTCTTTTTTGCCGTCCCCTACAAGCGATAAAGGGAAGCACCGCTGTCCACGCCTTGGCTCCCCTGTGTAAGGGGGGACGTTTGCGAGCGCCGCCTGTGGCGGATAAAGCGAGCAAAAAGGAGGGGCAGCGGTCAAAATTTCATGAGCTTATGCGAATTAGAAATTTTGGGCACCGCAACCGGAGCTGTCACGCGTCACGCGTGACTGAGGGGTTGTTTCCCTCCCCTCCGCCTCGCACCATCCCAACACAAACGAAGAGCTGACACACCCCCGTGTGTCGGCTCCCTTTCTATTTATTCAGATCGGATTCGGTGACTCAACGAAGGTGAACCGATACCGCAGGCAGCCGTCGCACGGCTCCTCGATCAGCTCTAACTTTGTCAAATGCGCACGGAACGGGTCAAAGCACGGGTGTTGCAAAACCCCCGCCTGAAAAGCGGCAACGTAGGCGGCAAGCCGCTTAAAATCGGTATAGGCGTTTTTCCCGCAGAATACGCCCTCCCCCTCCACGGTCCTGCCGAGGTACGACTCGTTTTTCACCACCCATTTCCCCGCAATCGTCGGCTCCACCGAGACATCGTGTCGATACGTCGTGTGCAGCGTCTCGGGGTCGGTCGGGAATACAAAGGTATCATATTGCAGTCTTCCTGCCATTGAATTCTCCCCTTTCCTCAGGCAAGGTTGCTCCAGGTGCGCCCCATTGCCCGAATTTCCAGCTCCTCGACCGTCAACTTGCCCGCTTCGCAGAGGGTGCTTTCCTTTATCACTCGGCAACCCATAAAGGTCGTCTCCAGCGTACCGTCCGACAGGCTCAGAGAGAATTCCCCAAAGCCCGACGCAGACGGCTGATTCGGAAGCGCAGCGCTGTCAACGATCAGCCGCCGCAGCGTCACGGTATAGTCCCGCTGTCCCTCCGCAATGGCGCTCGCGTCCCTTTTGCCGAAGGCGTGTACCGCAATCGGTGCGGTAACAACCCTTGTCTGAAAGCTCTGCGTCATGCCCAGCAGCTTGCCGTTCAGCCGTACCTCGATCGCAGGCGCAGGAAAAACCGTCGGCTCACTCATGCCGTACTCCCTCCTCTTCCGGCCAACACAAGGAACGCGTCGAACCGCACGCTCACCGTGCAGCGAAAGCAATCGCTGTCCGGGTCATACCGCGTCTGCCCGATCCGAATGCTGCGCATACTGTAGTCCTCCGGCTCCGTTTGCAGTGCGCCGAGTATCTCACGCACGACCGGTCCGACCGCCGCCCCGCCGCCGAGATACGGCGCGTAAACCTCCAGCAGCGCGGTGTACTCTGCCGTTCGGCACTGATAGTAGCCGCCGTCCTTGTCCCGCCCGAAGCAGTCGCCGATGGCGGCGGGCAGGAGCATGACCGTGCAGTCCACGATGATCAACGGCTCGGTCAGCAGCGGAAGCCTTCCGATCGAATATGCCGCCGCGCAATGCAGACCGGCTGCCGAAAGCTGCGCGACCAGTTTTGAGATTAGGTCCTCCACGGCTCTTTCCCGCCCCCTTCCACACACAGTCCCCAAACAAACAGCGCCTCATCTCGGAATAACACCCGATCCGCCCGCCGCACGATAAAGTCCCGCGAATCGAAGCGAATCACGTCCCCGTTTTTCAGCATCTGCGCCGTCGGACCGATGTAAAGATACTGCCCGCGCGGGATCTCGCCCGCGTTGGGTATCATCCGCTCCATATTCTGCCAGCTTTTGGACGTCACGGGCTGAAGGATCGCCGTATACTCGGCAGTGTCCGTGCCGGAGGTGCGCCGAATCCTCGAGCCGAACTGCCGAATCAGGCGCGACATCATCTTCTCCGTCATCCGCGCACGCTCCGAAACGCAAAGCCCGACGGTGCCAAATAAGGCGCCATCATCCGCTCCGCCGCCGCAATAAACCCCTCCGCGCCGTCAGTGAAGCGAACGGAGACGGCAGCGGCGGAAAAGTCGGATATTGTACCGCCGCAGCGCAGCGTTGCCACCGCAACCAGTGCGGCGGCAGTGGATAGCACCTCGGCACAATCCTCCGCCGTCACCCCCTCGCGCAGCCGCGCCGTGTAGGAATCGACCGCCGCGCTGCACAGCAGGGGCAGATTCTCCTCCGCCTCGCCGTAAAGCCTCACGGCAGCCTGCAGCGTCTCGTCGTAGAGGTTCATTTATGCAGCCCCAGCAGCTTCGCCGCATCGCCGAACAGTCTGGCAAAGCCGCAGATCGAGGTGATCGCCGCACGTTCGAGCTGGCGATCGATCAGCTTGTCATATTCCACGGTGACGTCGCCCGCCTGCACCATTTCCAGCGCGTAGCGGCGGTCAAGCGCAACGATCATGTCCGTGTCCACCGCGTCGGTGCGCAGCAGCTCCGCGCCGATGGGGGTCGTGAGCTTGCCCGTCGCCTGGAAGTTCAGACCCGTCGCGGGATTTTGGAACTCCTTGAGCTTCAGAAGCTCCCGCATGGCGTTTTTGCCTACGAGCAGCGTCGTGACCTCGTAGGGATGGAACTGCGTCCAAAAATCGATCAACGCGCTGTAGGAGAAGGTCGTCGTGCCCTCGGTGATCGGATTTGTGCCGACCTCAAAGGCGTCGCAGTTATCGGTCAGAATTTCAACGGCATCCTCAAGATGCGCCTGATGGATGAATGCACCGATCTGCCGCAGCATCACGGAGAACAGGTCGAGCTTCTGGAAGCGGAGCGCCTCATAGGACGCGACGAGCATTCTCCCGCGCTTTTGCAGATGCACAACGTCCTCCCGCGTGCGGATACAGGTCGCGGGGATCGTCGCGCCCTCGGCAACCTCGGCAAGGCGCTTGTCGTTTCGGGCAGGGACGGAGAAGATGCTGCGGTAATCCATCGCGTCGATCTTCGTCACGGTCGCAACGATAGAGGGCAGGATGTTGCTCTCCTCCATGCCCTGACGGACGACGCGGGCGATAAACTCGGGGAACAGAACAGACGACTCAAAGGTCGAGAAAAACTTTTCCACGGGGTCGGATGCCGAGCCCTTGACTCGAATCCCGAAGCGCTTGAGCTGACGCTGGAAGGCGTCGGTGCCCTCCAGCGCGGTACCCTTGTAGTTTTCTGAGGGGTCAAGCTCCTCCAAAACCTGCGTAAAGGGCTTGTTGCCCTCGTGATACATACCCTTTTCCAGCTTGATGTTGTCAAAAGCCATCGAAATAAACCTCCTCAAAAAATTACATCAGGAACGTGACGGTCTTGTCCACGGTGTTGGTCTCCACGACCAAATAGATCGGCGCACCCTCGGCGGCGACCACGGTACCGTCCTCGCCGGCATACAGACCGGTTCTGCCGACGGCAGGCGCGGTACCGGAGTACTTGACGGTCACGAAGCCGCGCAGCGCGACGGTAGCATAAGAATTCCGCTGCCAAAGGACGACACCGATAAACGGCTCGTCCTTCATCGGCTTGATGACCGCGTTGTTGTAGCCCATTTTGCAGGGAGCGCCGACGGTAAGCTGCGTGTTGGTGTTAAAGGTCGCACATTCCTGCGCGATCGACTGATAAGAAATCATAATATTACCTCCGAAAAATAGTTTTAAGTAAATGAGTAGATGTAAATGCTTGTTCCTGTCATCAAGACGGCATACAGAGTTCTGCCCTCACCCGTGTCATTGCGATGTCGCAGCCGTTGGCGGCTCTGCTGCCTTACGGATGCGGACACTCCGCTTGCCGGTCGAGCCCGAAGGGGTCGTGGCAATCTCGCCCCATCGTCCCTCGGCTCCTCTGTGAAGGCTGGACGCCCATAAGCACCGCCCCAAGGCTCCCCTGTGTAAGGGGGGACGTTTGCGAGCGCCGCCTGTGGCGGATACAGCGAGCAAAAAGGAGGGGCAGCGGTCAAAATTTCATGAGCTTTTGCGAATTAGAAATTTTGGGCACCGCAACCGGAGCTGTCAGCGAAGCTTTGACTGAGGGGTTGTTATCACCCCGTCGCCCCTCGGCTCCCCCTCCGGGAGAGTCGGCGCGAAGCGCCTGAGATGGTCCTCCTCCCCCGCAGTCTCCCCTAAATCAGGTAATCCGCGTCCAGCCCGTCCGCCGCAGCCGCTCCGTTTGGAAGCTGCGTACCCGCAGGAAACAGAACCGCAAGCCGCTTGTCCATTGCCGACTTCAGCGCAACCAGCTCCTCATAGCTCAGCGCCCCGAACGACTTGCGCAGCACATCGGCATCCGCGCCGAAATCCAGTGCAACGCCCGCCGCAACAGTCTGCTCCAAAAGGCTGTCCCGACACTGCCGCCCGAACGCCGCCTCCTGCTCCAGCATGCGCAGACGATCGACGAGCGTCGGCGTGCCCGACTTTTTCACCAGCTCTTCCAGTGACATTTCTCCACCCCCTTCCGCCGCCTTCATCACGCCCGCCTCCCGCTGTGCGGGGACAGCGACGAAGGAAAATTCATAGGCATCGGTGGGCGCACACAGCACCGCGTAGCAGCTCTCTCCGCCGTAAACGACGCCCTTTCGGTGCTCACAGCTCCCGTACTGTGCGCCGCAGATGCTGCACCTCGTCTCCGACATCGCGCAGCCGACGGAAACCTCCTTTTTGATCCCGCCCTCGATGTCGGCGATCAGCGCGGCATTCTTCTCCGTCCGCAGCATGTAGCAGTCGGCGCAGAGGAAGCGCACGCCGTCCGCGTCGCAGACCTCCGTCTGATAAATGCGGGCGACCTGTCCCTCCGCCGACCAGTTGTGGTCAAAAATTCCCGTCTTTCCATAGAAAAGCTCCGCCAGCACAGGTAGCGCCGCCGTGTCAAAGCGCTCGTTGTCGCGGTCCGGCTGATCGTCGCACAGCCGCACGCGGAACGAGTAGACCTCCTCTGCCCGCAGCGGTGTCTTGGCAAGCGCATTGATTTTTTGAAGCTGCTCCTCGTCCGGTGTGCCGGAGCCGACCAGCGCAGCCTCCTTGCGAATGTTCATTGCTGTCCTCCTTAAGATTTTCCGTTGTTTTCCAACTGCCGCACCTGCGCACGGTACAGCGCCGCCTGCGCCTCCTCCACAAGGTCCTGCAAGCTGATGTCGTCCCAGCAGATGCGCGGCGTGCAGGAGCAGCCGTTCAGCCGCAGCCACAGCTCGCAGATGCGCTCCAACGCAGGCTCTACGGCGCGGCGGATCGACCAAAGCTCGCTGGTGAGCATATCCGCCTGCTGCTGACTCATACGTTCGGTGCTAGCCCAGCTCAGCCCCAGCATAAACGGCGGCAGCCCCGTTTTCGCGATCAGCTGCTCCAATATCTGCCGCACCGGAACCTCGGAATCTAAGATCTGCCCGTCCGCGCCGATGACCTTGACGGAGACGTCGCCGACCGCAACAAAATCGCGCACCGTGCCGTTTTTGCTGTCCTGCATGGCTTCGGACCACTCCCGCGCGATCACCTCTGCGTGTTCTCCGGCAGCGGCACGCTCAATGCTGTCGCCCGACGGCTTGCATACCACGGCGTACCGCACATTCCCCGCCCGCTCCCAGTTCACGCCGACGGTCCGATAGATCTTCAGCAGAATGTCGGCAAGAAACGGCATACTCCGCAGCAGGGAAACGCCGTAGGGATGCGCCGCCTCGGGATTGAGCGTCGTCAGCAGGAGCAGATGCTGCCGCGGCAGTGCGCGGAGCTGTCCCGCAGCATCCGGAGCGCAAAGCGTCACCTCCAGCGGCGAGTCGCCCTCCTTGATCTGCACCGCCGTCACATCGCCCCAGCAGACCGCCGCGAGCTGCCGCTCCCAAACGACCATCTCGCCGATTGCCCGCCCGTAGGTCAGCAAGCTGTCAAGATACGCCGAAAGGAAGCTGTGAATGCCGCGCTGTCCCCGCCCGCAGGGAACGGTGCGCAGAAACTCACGCAGCCCCGCCTGCCCCTCCGTGCACTCGACGGTAAACCCGCCGACCAGCCGTACCAGCTTTGTGATCGCCGCATCAATGATCGGCAGGGACTCGCGCAGCGACATATACAGCCGCGCCTCGCTTCCGCCGAGGGGGATCGTGTTTCCCAGTGCCGAGAACGGCTGCGGCAGAGCGCTTCTGAGCTGCGTCGCCGCCGAAGCCACCGTCGGCTTTTGTTTTCGCTTCATGTAAAATTACCTCCCTTCTCAAAAATCGGGCTGTTATTCCAAAGCGCCCTGTCCCAAGCCCCGCTACCCGCGCCGCACGGCTCTTGCGGCAACCGGCGCGCAGCTTCTGCAAAGCACGGTGGAAACAAAATAACGCATATCGTCCATCGCGTGGTCATGCTCCTTTTTCACGGTGTCCTTCCCCGCCTTCGGGTCCCAGACATATTGCTCGATCTCCCGCAGGCAGTCGGCGCAGGTGTCGCAGATCACGATTCTCCCCGCCTTGAGCAGGTCGGACGTGTGGCGAATGCCCGAGAGCACGTCGTTGTCCGCCCGCTTCACGTTCCACCCCTCGCGCCGCAGCAGCTCCAAAAAGCTCGCCGCCGAGGGGTCCACAACAACGGCGCTGATCGGACGCCCGTCTGCAAGCTCCCGCAGTGCCGCAGCGTACTCCGCGTCCGTCATCTGCCGCATTTCGCGCCGCGAGTCGAAGTAGAACTCCTTCACGCGGTACCACACGCCGTCCTTCAGCCCCCAAAGCCCGAACGACGCGGGATTCACCGTCCCGTAATCGCAGGAGATGTACCACTGTCGGAAGGGCGGCGGCGGGGGCGGCGGTGCGGTCGTCGCGTCGAAGAAATCATAAATGCGCCCCTCCGCAGCGACCCATTGCCCCAGTACGAACCGCCGAAAGAACACGCCGCTGTACAGTCGCTCGTAGCGCTGCCGAATGGCGGGCGAGAGCGAGGGATTGTCCTCCATCGTAAAATGCAGATACAGGCAGTTGCGCTCCTCCGCGTTTTGAATCCACTCGGTGTAGAACCAGTGATGCGGTCCCTCGGGATTGCAGTTAAACCACAGTCGGCTGCCCGTCACCGAGCAGCGGGCGCACGCCTGCTCCACGAACGAGCGCGGCATCAGCGCCGCCTCATCGAGCAGAATTCCCGCAAAGGTAATGCCTTGGATCAGCGAAGCGGAGCTTTCGTCGCGCCCGCCGAAGATGTAAAAGTCGTTGCTCCTGCCGCGGAAGGTCACCTGCACAAGGTTTTCCGTCCGCCGCTCGACCGCGGAAAAGCCGATGGCACGCAGCTTGGGCAGCAGCTCTGCCAGCACATTGCGCCGCAGCGACGCGATCGTCTTTCCGCAAATGCCGAAGCGGGCACCGCGGAAGCTGCTGCACGCCCACAGGAAGAAGCTCAGCCCCATGCAGAGTGTCTTTCCCGAACGAACGGCGCCGTCGCAGATGATTGCCTCCTTCTCGGCGTAGCGGCTGCCCGGACGCCACCAGTTGAGCACGATCCGCTGTTTTTCGGAGAAGGTCAAGCCGTCTCCACATCCTCCGCCGCGGCAAAGAACGCGTCGGCAAGGTCTCCCTCGTCGGAAACGGCATCAAGCAGCTGCTCCAGCGCCCGCAGGCGGTCCACCAGCTTGATCTCGACCGTGCCCTTGTCGTTGCGCTTCACCTCGGACAGCAGACTCAGTTCCAGCGTCTGCACATTGGGAGCCTCCTCCAGCACCAGCCGCACGCAGTCGTTTGCCCGCCCGAAGGCAAGCTGTGCCAATCGCCGCAGCACATCGCCCCTGCAAATGTCGTATTGCCCGCGCTGCAGCTCCAGCTCCCGCCGTACCGCCGGTGTAGAGAGGAGGCGGATCCCGTCCTCCCGTCCGACCGCCGCCGCAGCCCGTTCTGCGTCAAAGCAGCGCAGATAAGCAGCGGCAAAGCGGCGTTTTTCCGATGGCAAATTCGGATTCATTGCAAAAAATCACCTCAAAAGCGTAATCGAAGGGCGAAAAAAAGCGCCCTCTCAACCGAGGACGCAGAAAACCCGATATGCAACCCAATTCGTATAACAGTCAAAAAAATAAATCTCTCTCCACCAATAGAACTCGTAGGGCGGGGTGCCCTTTGCGCAGCCGTTGGCGACGTAGGAGCCTTACGGATGCGGGCATACCGCTTGCGGGTACACCCCGCCGCCAGCACTATCGCTTATCA
>URWG01000074.1 GCA_900551495.1 uncultured Eubacteriales bacterium | reverse complement strand
ATTGCCAGACAGGGCTTCGCAGTTATCTGGCCTGCCGGCTTTTGACGCAGTACGGCTTCTCTTGTGCCCATCTCTCCGGCGGATACAGCTTTTATCAGGTCGTAACAAAAGAGCGGCAGACAGCGCAGAGCGCCTATCCCTGCGGAATGGGGAAGCTATGAGTGAAACTCTATTTGGTTTGACGGTTGCGGCAGGCGGCGTTCAGGATCAGCACCAGCACGATCAGGATTGCGATCACGATGAAAATGCTGCCCCAGCCGATACCCATCAGCCGCAGGGATTCCTCGGTCGTTGCGGGGCGGTCGGGGATCGTGCCCGCCTCGGCAGCCAGTACGGAAAGCGCAGTCAACAGCTTCATTCCAAGCCCCTCCTTAAGCAAATCGGAATACGAGGCTCATGATCAGTCCGCCCGCAATCACGGAGGCGATCTGCCCCGAGACGTTCACGGCGACGGTGTGCATGAGCAGGAAGTTCTGCGGGTCCTCCTTCAGACCCATCTTGTGGATGACGCGGGAGGACATCGGGAAGGCGGAAATGCCCGCCGCGCCGATCATCGGGTTGATCTTCTTCGACTTCGGCAGGAAGAGGTTGATGAGCTTCGCGACCAGCACGCCGCCCGCCGTGTCAAAGATGAAGGCGACCAGTCCCAGCCCCATAATCAGCAGCGTCTCGCCGCGCAGGAAGCGGTCGGCGCCCATGTTCGCCGCGATGGAGATGCCGAGGAAGATGGTAATCAGGTTGGCAAGCACCTTCTGCGCCGTCTCGGACAGGGAATCCAGCACGCCGCACTCGCGGATGAGGTTGCCGAACATCAAAAAGCCGACCAGCGCGACCGCCTTCGGCGCAAAGACACCGGTAATGATCGTAATCAGAATCGGGAACAGGATCTTCGTCGCCCTTGAGACGGCGTGGGGATGATAGGGCATACGGATCAGGCGTTCCTGCTTCGTCGTGAGCAGCTTGATGACCGGCGGCTGCACGATCGGCACGAGCGCCATGTAAGAGTATGCCGCAACGGTGATGGCGCCGATATAGCCGCTTTCGAGCGCGTTTGCCACCACGATGGAGGTCGGACCGTCCGCGGCGCCGATGATGGCAATGGAAGCCGCGTCGCGAATGTCAAAGCCGCAGAGGCTTGCGATAAAAAACGTAAAGAAAATGCCGAATTGCGCCGCCGCGCCGAAAATCATCAGCTTCGGGTTCGACAGCAGCGGTCCGAAGTCGATCATCGCGCCGATGCCGATAAACAGCACCAGCGGGAACAGCTCATTGGCGATACCCTTGTCGTAGAGGAGCTGAAGGATACCGAGATCGGCGCCGGGCAGATTCACAAGAATCGCGCCGAAGCCCATCGGCAGGAGCAGCGCCGGCTCCATGTCCTTCTTGATCGCAAGAAAGATCAGCACGCCGCCCAGCAGCCACATCACGACCTGCTGCCAAGCCAGATTCGACAGATTGGAGAATAATTCTTCCATTGGTCCCTCCCTCATTTTTCCGCGCGATTTTTGCGCAAATACATTCGCAATATAGCAGAATTGCGGTTGGTTTGCAAGGGGCGGGGCATACTGTTTTCAAACTTTTTTCCGACAGTCGCGCAAAATTCGGACAAGCGCGCCCGTCTGCCCAAAATGGCAACAACGGCGGCATCTTGACCGTAGTAATGACGGCGCGGCGGCGGTATACTGTCCCCAAAAGGATGGGGTACCGTCCGAAAAGGAGGGAGCCATATGCGCTCTGTTACGCCGATGCGGATCGCGAAGATCGGCTATATCGTTATTTCCGTTATTTTGTGCCTGCTGGGGACGCTGCTGCTGCTGTTTCCGACCGTTTCCGTCCGCGTGATGGGAATTCTCTGCGGCATTACGCTGGTCGTGTTCGGCGCGATCAAGCTGGTGGGCTATTTTTCGCGCGACCTGTTCCGGCTGGCGTTTCAAAACGACCTTGCCTCCGGCATTGTGATGCTGGTGCTCGGCTTGAGCCTGTTTCTGCACACGCAGGATATGCTCTCCGCCTTCTGCACCGTACTGGGAATTCTGATTCTCGCCGACGGACTGTTCAAAATTCAGATCGCCATGGACGCCAAGCCCTTCGGCATCCGCAAGTGGTGGCTGATTCTGCTTGCGGCGATTTTGACGGGCGTTTTCGGGCTACTGCTCCTGCTGCGCCCGAGCGAAAGTCTGAATGCGCTGACCGTTCTTTTGGGCGTTTCGCTGATTTGGGACGGCATTCTGAACCTGAGCACGATGCTCACGGCGGTGAAGATCGTCCGCAATCAGATGCCGGATGAGATCGTCGTCGATCCGATCGACGACGAGTGAAAAATCGTTGCAACCCTTGCGCGATTATGATATAATCTTTCCGTAAGTATGTACAGCCGACAATTCGGAAAGGAGCGCAGACTATGTTTTCGGAAACAGAGCGCGTACAATATCGTAAACCGCAGCTGCTGGAGGTCATTTGCCAGCTTCGCTTTCCCTTGATTCTGTCCATCTCGGCGCGGGAGCCGGCGGAGTTTCAGGACCTGATCCGCGGCAGCTATCCGCAGTACACCCGTAACGTTGAAAAGCTCCCCCCCAAGGTGCTCGGTCAGCCGGGCAATATGAAGTTAGAGGAGCAGCCCGACGTCATCAATTACCAGTTTCTCTCCGCCGACGGTCGGTGGAAGGTGAACATGACCAACGGCTTTATCGCCCTTGCCACGCCTGCCTATACGGTATGGGAGGAGTTCGCACGGCGGCTCGACGAGGTACTGGCGCACTTTATCAAGGTCTACAAGCCCGCGTATTTTGAGCGCATCGGGCTGCGGTATATCAACGCCTTCTCCCGCAAGGCGCTCGGGCTGGAGGATACGCCCTTTGCCGAGCTGATCGAGCCGAGCTACTTGGGCGTTATGGCGGACGAGGACGTCAACGAACGCGCCTTTGCCCGCATCACGCAGGAGGCGGAGCTGTCCCTGCCCGGCGGCTGCAAGCTGAAGCTGCACTGCGGTCCCGGGATGATAAAGCGCAACAACGTCGAGGATAAGGAGGTCCGCTTCATTCTGGACAATGACATCTTCATGACGGGCAAGATTGAGATGAAGCACTCCGCCGGTGCGCTGAATACCGTCCACACCCATGCGGACCGTGCCTTCCGCGGCGCGATCACCGATACGCTGCACCGCGCGATGGAGCCGCAGGAGCTTTGATCGGAGGCAAGTACTATGTATTTCGGATACTACTATTTCGACCCGCTGTACGGGCTGGTGCTGATTGCGATGCTGCTGTCGCTGCTGGCGGGCGCACGGGTCAACAGCACGTTCAAAAAGTACAGTCGGGTGCGCAACCGCCGCGGTATGACCGGCGCGGACGCTGCGCGGGCGGTGCTTGCCGCGAACGGCGTGCGCGACGTGAGAATCGAGCGGGTATCCGGCAATCTGACCGACCATTACGACCCGAAAAGCAACGTTATCCGCCTGTCCGACGGCGTTTATGACGCGGCGACACCCGCAGCGGTCGGCGTCGCGGCGCATGAGGCGGGACACGCCGTGCAGTACGCAACGGGCTACGCGCCCATCCGCGTCCGCGCCGCCATCGTCCCCGTCACCAACATCGGCTCGCGCATCTCCATGCCGCTGATTCTGCTCGGGTTGGTTATGATGTCGCTTGAAACGACCGTCGCCGTCAGCAATTTCTTCTACTATGTCGCCGTGGTCGGCGCCCTGTGTTACGGCACCTGCGTGGTGTTCCAGCTCGTTACGCTGCCGACGGAGTTCAACGCCAGCCGCCGCGCCGTCCGCGCCATCGAACACAGCGAGCTGCTGACCGAGGAGGAGAGCCGCGGCGCGAAAAAAGTCCTGACCGCCGCCGCTATGACCTATGTCGCCGCGCTTGCCGTAACGCTGATGCAGTTTTTGCGGCTTTTGCTGCTCGTCGGCGGCAGACGCAGACGGGACTGATACGGATTCTTGATTAAAATACTTCATCAAGCGCTACGCACACTTGCATCGTGCGAACGCACGATGCGCCGTCTCATGCAGAATCTGACGTTCCGCGTCGGTTTCTTCTATACCGTTATAAAAACACATCCCCGCCGCTCCGACGGGGATGTGTTTTTGCCATTTTGGAGTTTTGCGGCAAAGGCTGCCGCGAGACACCGTGGGGGCGATGATCAATCGCCCGCTGACGGCAGCTGCAAGCCCGTATATTTCGACTCGGTTCACGGGCGGTCAATGACCGCCCCTACGGATTCTATCGGCACTGCCTGCACGCGGGGTTGCTGCAAAACGGCGGAAAAAAGTGCGCGGATTTGCCGAAATTCGTCATTTTTCCTGTTGTTTTTTGCGGCGGACAGTGGTAAGATAGCTTCCGGAAAAAATGAACGGGAGGAAAACGAAATGCGGTTACTTATCATCGTTCTCAATAAGGTCGAGTGCCTTGATCGGCTTCTCGGCAAGCTCGGCAAAAACAACATCCCCGGCGCGACCATCCTTGACAGCAAGGGCATGGCGCAGGAGCTGGAGGCGCACGACGAGCTGCGGTTCCTCGGCTCGCTGCGGCTGCTGATGGACCCCGCGCATAAGGAAAACAAGACGATCTTTATGGTCCTGCCGGAGGAGAAGGTCGCTGCGGTCAGCAAGATCGTCAACGAGGTCACCGGCGGGCTGGACCGTCCCGACACCGGCATCCTCTTTACCGTGCCGATCGACTATGCGGAAGGGCTGGCGAAGTGATGCTCAATACACTGACCGATCTTGCGATCATGATTTTTGCGGGTATGTTCTGCGGTCGAATGGCGAAGCATGTCCGCCTGCCCAATGTGACGGGCTACCTTGTTGCGGGGCTTTTGATCGGACCGAGCGTGTTCGGGCTGCTGTCCGCCGACTTTTTGGACACGATTAACATTATCTCTACCGTCGCGCTGGGCTTTATCGCCTTTTCCATCGGCAACGAATTCAAAATCACCTATTTTAAGCGCGTCGGCGTCGCTCCCATCGTGATCGCGTGCATGGAATCGCTGTTCGCGGTCGTGTTTGTGGTGCTGGGGCTGATCGTCTCGGGACAGGAGGTCTCCTTCTCGCTGGTGCTGGGCGCGATTGCCGCAGCCACCGCCCCCGCTGCGACCATCATGGTCATCAAGCAATACCGTGCAAAGGGTCCGGTCACGGAGACCCTGCTTTCGGTCGTCGCCATTGATGACGCGACGGCGCTGATCCTGTTTTCGCTGTCCGTTGCCGTTGCGCAGGCACTGTCAAACGGTGCTGCCTCCCTCGGCGCGTCGCTTCTGTCCCCGCTGAAGGAGATCGGCGGAGCGCTGGTCGTCGGTGCGGCGCTCGGCTTTGTGTTCCTGCTGCCGCTTCGCTTCTTCAAAAAGGCGGGCAACCGTCTGTCGCTTATCGTCGGCTTCATCTTCCTCGGGCTGGGCATTTCCGAGTGGCTGGGGCTGTCCGACCTGCTGCTGTGCATGGCGATGGGCGCGGTGGTCGCGAATTTCTCCGCCGAGGTCGGGTCAATCATGGACCTGTGCGACGGCGTGACGCCCCCGATCTTTATGCTGTTCTTCGTCGCCTCGGGCGCGGACCTCAAGCTCAGCGTCCTGCCCACCGTGGGGCTGATCGGCGTGATTTACATTGTGCTCCGCGTGGTCGGCAAGTATTTCGGCGCGGCGATCGGCGCGGCAATGTGCAAGTGCGAGGCGGGAATTCGGAAGTACCTCGGTCCGTGCCTGCTGCCGCAGGCGGGCGTTGCGATCGGTCTGTCGCTTGCCGCGGGCGAGGTCGTGCCGCAGCACGCGCCGCAGATTCGGGCGGTCATTCTCTGCGGCACGCTGATCTATGAGCTGATCGGTCCCGCAGTTACCAAGCTCTCGCTGAAGAAGGCGGGAGAGATCACGGGAAAATAACGAAAAAACGAACGGGACGGCAGCGCGTGCTGCCGTCCCGTTTTAGCGTGTCAAGCCCCCGTGTCATTCCGAAGGCGCAGCCCGACGTGGGAATCTCATGCGAAATGTTTCGGATTCGCCGAAGTCTATTGAGAGTTCAAAACAATTCTGCGAGATTGCCACGACCCCTTCGGGGTCTCGCAATGACAAACTGAACTTTTTCGGCACCCATACCTCCCTCGTCAGAGAGAGTTATGGGTGCCGTCGTATTTTTGAAGTTCAGAGGATTATTCGACGGTGACGGATTTTGCGAGGTTGCGCGGCTTATCGACATCGCAGCCGCGGGCAAGCGCAACGTAGTACGCAAAAAGCTGCAGCGGCACCACGTTCAGGCTCGGCCGGAGCAGCGGATGGGTCTTGGGCACCGTCAGATACCGATCGACCGTCTTTTCCGCCTCGGCGGTCATATCCTCCGTGATGACGCCGAGGACATTCGCGCCGCGCGCCTTGACCTCCTTGACGTTGGACATGGTTTTTTCAAACAGCTCCGCCACGGTCGCCAGCGCAATGACCAGCGTGCCGTCCTCAATCAGCGAGATCGGACCGTGCTTCAGCTCGCCCGCCGCGTATGCCTCGGAATGGACATAGGCGATCTCCTTGAGCTTCAGGCTGCCCTCCAGACAGGTGGCGCTGTCAAGGTTTCGCCCGATGAAGAACACATCGTGGTGGCTGCAAAGTGCCTCGGCGGTTGTCTCAACGGTGTTGAGGTATTGCTCGGTCAGCATCCCCGCCAACTGCTCGGGCAGCAGCTCCAGTGCGGAAAGCAGCTCGCGATACTCCGCCGGACGCAGCGTGCCCAGCACGTCGCCGATATACAGCGCCAGCAGATACAGGACGGAAAGCTGCGTGGAGTACGCCTTGGTGGTGGCGACGGCGATCTCCGGACCTGCCCAGGTATAGATCACGTCGTCCGCCGCCTTGGAAATGGCGCTGCCGACCACGTTGACGATGGCAAGCGTCCGTGCGCCCAGTTCCTTTGCCGAGCGGAGAGCGGCAAGGGTATCCGCCGTCTCGCCGGACTGACTGATGATGATAACGAGCGTGTCGTCACCCAGCACCGGCTCGGAATAGCGGAACTCCGACGCCAGCACCGGCTCGACCGGAATACGGCAGGTCTTTTCAAGGATATATTTGCCGCAGCAGCCGACATAGTACGCCGAGCCGCACGCGACGATATAAATGCGCCGAATCCCGCGCAGATATTCCTCCGTCAGCGAGAGGTCGTCGAGCACGACGCGCCCGCTTTTGATGCGCGGGGAGATCGTGTCCCGCAGTGCCTTGGGCTGATCAAAGATTTCCTTGACCATAAAGTGCGGGAAGCCGCCCTTTTCCGCGTCGGACATCTCCCACGCGATATGCTCGGGCTGCTTTTCCACGCGCTCGCCCGCCATGTTATAGAACACAGCGCTGTCGGCGTTGAAGTCCACCATGTCGCCGTCGTTGAGATAGACAACCTCGCGGGTGTGCTTCAAAATAGCGGGAACGTCCGAGGCGATAAAATTCTCGCCCTCGCCGAAGCCGAAGATCAGCGGACTGTCCTTCTTGAGCGCAAGAATCCTGCCCGGGAAGTCAACGCAGAGGATACCGAAGGCGTAGCTGCCCTCCAGCATCTTCACGGCGCGGCGGACGGCGGTGAGCAGATCGCCCGTTTCCTCGTAAAGGTACTCCAAAAGGTTCGCGGCGACCTCGGTGTCCGTCTCGGAGACAAAGGTCTTTCCGTGCGCCAGCAGGAACTCGCGCAGGAACAGATAATTTTCGATAATGCCGTTATGCACAAGGCTGATCTTGCCGTCGGAAGAGACGTGCGGGTGCGAATTTTCGTGCGACGGAGCGCCGTGGGTCGCCCAGCGCGTATGACCGATGCCGACCGTGCCGTGCAGCGCGGTGCCGTTTGCGGTCATCTCCTGCAGCGCGGCAAGACGCCCCTTGGTCTTTGAAATCTGCCATGCCGCATCGCCGAAAACGCAGATGCCCGCCGAGTCGTAGCCGCGGTATTCCAGCTTCGCCAGTCCGTCCAAAAGGATCGGCGCAGCCTGCTGCCGACCGGTATAGCCTACGATTCCACACATAAAAAATAACCTCCATATGTCGGTGATAATTCGGTGACATATGGAGATTATATCTTATATGTTTGTCAAAATCAACTGAAAATTTATATTTTTCTGTGATTCGCCGAAATTCAATCGAAAATGGACAATGGACGGGCAGGCAGCTCGTCCAGCCGAAGGGGTGCGGCGGTCAGCGGCGGCCCCCCCAGCCGCACCAGCGCGGCGGCATCGGCAGAGCCGTCGTCGTAGATAAAGACCTCGGAAAGCCCGCGCTTCAGGCTCTCCGTCGCCCCGCGCCAGCTTCCGCCGTGTCCCTCCGTGCACTGGGCGACAAAGGCAAGCCCACCGAGAGCGTAGATATAAAGATTGCGCCGCAGCGCGCGGGCATTGGTAAACGGAGCATCCCAGCCCTCGTCGCTGCAAAGCAGGACGTTTTTCCTCACCCGATGCTCCGTCAGCGCGTCCGGCAGGAAGCAGATCACGCTGCCGCCGCCGAAAAGGCAGGAGCTTTGCCCCGCCTGATCCGCGCCGACCGCGTTGCCGGAGACGAGTGTACGTCCCTCCCGTGCGGCAAGCGTGCCGATCCGCTCCATCTCCTCATCTGACAGCTCAAAATCAAACACGCTGAGATTTTCCTGCATACGCTCGCGATGCATGGTTTTCGGAATGACGCTGATGCCGCGCTGCACGAGAAACCGCAGTGCAGTCTGCGCGGCTGTTTTACCGTGCTGCGCCCCGATTTCCCTCAGCACCGGCTCC
>URWG01000073.1 GCA_900551495.1 uncultured Eubacteriales bacterium | reverse complement strand
GCGAGCCGATCCCCCGCGCCAGTCCGAAGTTGATCGTTTGACCGCTGCGGATGCCCGCCATGCCCAGCGCGTTGGAAAACGACGGCATGACCTGCAGGGCGACGCACGCCAGCGCAAACAGCACGACCGTTGCAGCCGTCCCGAGCGGCAGAAGCGTCGCAAGCGCACAAGCCGCGCTGCACCCCGCCGCAAGCACCAGCACCCGCCGCGTCTCCGTCCGCTCCGCCAGTGCCGTCAGCGGCGGCTGGAGCAGGAAGGAAAGCCCCGTCGCAATGCCGAGGACCAAGCCCGCCGCGGTGTCCGTCAGATGCAGCCGCTCGGTCAGATATTGGTTGCCGTAGGAAAACATGAAACCGAATTCAGCCCAAAGGAACGTCTGAATCAGCGCATAACGCGCCGTTAAATTGCGGTTTGTTTTCATTTTACCCTCTCAAAATACCATGTCAGCAGGAGATCGGCGACGTCGCCGTAGGACTGCATTCCGCTGTCAACGGAAAATGCCTTCAGATAGCCCTCGTACACCGTGTCGTGAATCTCCGATGCCTTTTTGTCCTCTACCTCGTCGTAGTGCGCACCGGCGGCGCGGATGTCGTTGAGCAGCAGCTCGCCGCAGCCCGCACCGATCTCCGCCGCAGCGGTCGAATCGACCTTGTAAAGGGCGTTGTAGCAGTAGATATACGCCAAATAATAGCCCGAATAGCGGAATTCCGGGCGAGTGCTCGCGTCGCAGGCGAGGAACGCCGCGAAATTTGCCTCGTCCTCCCGCGCAAACGCCATGCGGTGCCCGATCTCGTGCGCCATCGTGAAGGGCATTGAGGCTTGGAACGTCGTCGTGCTGACGGTGCTCTCGCCGGTGAGACAGACGAACACGCCCGTCGTGCCGACCTTGCCCATCAGCGGACTGGAAAGGAGCTTTTTGACCCGCGCCGTCGAGCCGTCGAAGCAGTCGTAGGTCTGCGCCAGCGTTTTGTAGCCGTCGCCCGCGTGTTCGGACAGCGCGGTGAAGTCGTATTCGACCATCACGCCGTTTTCGTCCCGTTCGACGTCGGCGGCAAGCTCGTTGGCGCGGTCAAGGTAGTATTTTGTCGCTTCCTTCAGCTCGGCGGGGGTGTATTGTCGCTCGGGCAGGTCCAGACGCTCCTGCATTTTCGGCGCGTAATAGTTCAGACCCCAAAGGGCGATGTACAGCGTTACCAGCGTGCAGACGGAGAGCAGAACGCCCGTCAGCCACCGCACCATGCGCCGCCGCACGATCGCCCGAATCAGCGAGACGAAGAACCATAAAATGAGCAGCCCGAGGCAGATCTCCCAGAGCGCAAAGGGGAGGACCGACGTGACCCCCGCCAAAATGCCGAGTATCCACCGCGAAAACGCGGGATAAAACGAGAAAAAGAGCGGATTTAAGTAGTTTGCCGCCAACAGCAGCAGCGCCGTCACAACGATCAGTGTTCCCGAGGAGATCAGGCGCAGAATGGATTTTGTCATAGAAATTTGCCCTCGATCGGTTCAGTGTTATACTGATTCTTGATTGTGCTATAAAAAGCCTTTCAAGCTTCTTCACGGGTTCTTGATTGTGCTATAAAAAGCCTTTCAAGCTTTTTTCACGGATTCCGGTATTACAGCAGCGCCCGAAACAGCGCAACGCCGCGCTCGAGCACCGCCTCATTGAAATCAAATTGCGGACTGTGCAGCGGTGCGCCGCCCGTCCCGAGCCAAAAGAACACGCCCGGCACCCGCCGCTGATAGAAGGAAAAATCCTCCGTGATCGCCGTCGGCGTCGCCTCGGCGATCGGAAAACGCTCCCGTGCCCGCCGCAGCAGTGCCGCGTCGTTCGTCACGGGCGGGTAGCCCTCGCTGCAATGAATTGTTACGGTGCAGCCCGTCTCGGCGCTCACCTGCGCGGCGACCCCGTTCAGCTCCTCCCGCAGGCGGAAGAACACGTCGTCGTCCAAGCAGCGCAGCGTTCCCTCCAAGCGGGTGCGGTCGCTGACGGCGTTGCGGACCGTGCCGCTCTCCATCCGTCCGAAGCGGAGAATGCACGCGTGCTCCTGCGCCGTGGCGTAAAGCGCCTGCAAAAGCCGCGCTCCGGCGAACAGGGCGTCGCAGCCCTCCCGCCAGCGGGCAATGTGGACGCTTTTGCCCGAAATCTCGGCGGTCAGCTCGCACGAGCGCGCCATCATCCCGCCCTCCCGCGAGGCGACAACGCCCTCCGCAAGCTCGGGCCAAAGATGGATGCCGTAAATTTCGCGCACGCGGTATGCCACCAAAAGCCCCGTGCGGCAGATCGTTTCCGCGCCGCCGGTCGTCTCCTCGGCAGGCTCGAAGATCAGCAGAACGTTGCGCGGCGCCTTTTCCGCAGCCAAGCAGTCCGCAAGCGCCAGCAGCATTGCCATATGCCCGTCGTGACCGCAGGCGTGCATCCTGCCGACGTGACGGGAGGCAAAGGGCAGCCCCGTCTGCTCGGTGACGGGCAGCGCGTCCATGTCGCTGCGGAAGGCGACGGCCTCCGCAGCGCCGAAGTCAAAATAGGCGCATACCGCATCGCCGCAGGGGGAGAATACCTTACAGGGCAGCGCCTCCAAACGGGCGCGGAGATAGGCGGCGGTCTGCGGGAGCTGCCAATCCAGCTCCGGAATCCGATGCAGCGCCTGCCGATCGGCAGATAATGACATGAGCGACCCTCCTCCCGCGCGTTACTGTTATAAACAGTATACCGCATCGGAAAGTAATTTGCAAGGCTTGCTTTTTTGCCGCAGCGGGTGGAAATTCGGCGCGCGATACGCTATAATGGTCGCAGAAAAAACGAAGGGCGGGAGAAAAATGGAGCGGCAAAGGCTGTATCTGTCCGCAATGGACGGGCAGGCGGCGGAGCTGGCGCGGCAGGAGGGTCTGGGCTTGGAGCTGACCGCCTTCGCCTACGCGCCGAATTTGGAGGATGAGGCGCAGCTTTCGGCGGCGAAGCGTCAGCTTGACGGTATCGATCGGGCGTGGCTGCACGCGCCGTTTGCCGAGCTTGCCCCCTGTGCGATCGACCCCGCGGTCCGCGAGGTCACGAGGCGCCGCTATCGGCAGGCGCTCGACGCAGCACGCCGCCTTGACATTTGTCGGCTCGTCGTCCACGGCGGCTTTATCCCGTATGTGTATTTTCCCGAGTGGTACGTCGGGCAGAGCGTCGATTTTTGGCGCGATTTTTTGCGCGAGACGCCGAAGGACGTGTGTATCGCGCTGGAAAACGTGCTGGAGCCGTCGCCGGATATGCTGATCGAGATCGTGCGGCAGGTCGATGACCCGCGGCTGGGGCTTTGCCTCGACGTGGGCCATGCGAACACGGTCGCAAGTCGGGTGCCGCCGTCGGAATGGCTCGAAGCCATGGCGCCGTGGCTGCTGCATTTCCACCTGCACAACAATCGCGGGCAGGACGATCTGCACGCGCCGCTCGGCGAGGGGACGATCGCAATGGAACGGCTGCTCGCGTCGGCGCGGCGGCTTTGCCCGAGGGCGAGCTTTACGATTGAAACACAGAGCTGCGCGGCGTCGCTGGCGTGGCTGCGGGAGGTCGGAGAATTGACATGACGGAGCTTGAATTGCGGGAGTTGTTACGGAACATCACACCGCCGAATGCGGAGGTGCTCGAGCAGGCGCGCCGCCGTCAGGCAGAGCTTGCCAAGCCGCCTGCCAGCCTCGGCGCGTTGGAGGACTATGCCGTTCGCTTGGCGGGTATTACGGGGCAGCCCCGTCCGCAGATGAACAAATGCCGCATTCTCGTCTTTGCGGCGGACAACGGCGTGGTTGCGGAGGGCGTTTCGTCCGCGCCGCCGTCGGTCACGCTGGCGCAGGCGATCAATATGACGCGCTATGTTACGGGAATGTCGGCGATGGCGCACCATTTCGGCGACGAGGTCCGTGTGACGGATGTCGGCATCGACACGGCGCAGCGCTTTCCCGCGATCCTCGACCGAAGGATCCGCCGCTCGACGGGAAACATTGCCCGCGAGCCTGCCCTGACGCGCCGGCAGGTGCTCGACGCAATTGACGTGGGGGTTGAAGCGGCGCGGCAGGCGGCGGCGGACGGCGTGACGGCGGTCGGCATCGGGGAAATGGGCATCGGCAATACCACGACCTCCGCCGCGGTGCTTGCCGCTCTGACCGACAGTACGGTCGAGGCGGTGACCGGTCGCGGCGGCGGGCTGACGGACGCGGGCTTTGAACGCAAGAAGGCGGTGATCCGACAGGCGCTGGCGCTGCATCGACCGAAAAAGGACGACCCGCTCGGCGTGCTTGCGGCGGTCGGGGGCTTGGACCTCGCGGCAATGACAGGGGCGTTCCTCGGCTGCGCGGCAAACCGTGTTCCGGCGGTCGTGGACGGTTATATTTCCGTAGTCGCGGCGCTTTGTGCCGTGCGGCTGTGCCCGACGGTGCGGGAGTATCTGTTTTTGTCCCATGCGTCCTACGAATTGGGCTATCGAACGGCGGCGCAGGAGCTGGGCTTGACGCCCTGCCTGCTGCTGAATATGCGGCTGGGCGAGGGCAGCGGCTGCCCGATCTTCTTCCGCGTGCTGGAGGCGGCTTGCGCGGCAATGAACGACATGGCGACCTTCGCCGAGGCGGAAATTCGGGACGACTACCTTGAGCCCATTCGGGCACAGGACAGCTTTACGGTGGAAAGATTATGAGAATTTTACTTTTGGGCGGCAGCAAGAGCGGCAAGAGCATGACCGCGCAGCGCCTCGCCCACGCCCTTGCCGACGGCGCACCGATGTACTATTGGGCGACAATGGAGCCGACGGACGACGAGGATTCGGCGCGGATCGAACGCCACCGTCGGGAGCGCGAGGGCTGGGGCTTTCGGACCGTCGAACGCGGGCGGGACCTGACTGCCGCGCTGCCCTCCCTCGACGGGCGGGGGACGGTGCTGTTTGACAGCGTGACGGCGTGCCTTGCTGCGGAGATGTTTTCCACCCCGCAGCCGGACCCACGCGCTACCGAGCAGACGGCGCGGGAGCTTCTGACCGTCAGCGGCGCATTTGCGCACTTTATCTGCGTGTGCGATTCGGTTTGGAGCGACGGCGCGACCTACGACGAGTGGACGGAGTGCTATCGGCGCGGGCTGGCGCTGATCTGCCGTGCGCTGGCGCAGGAGTTTGACGCGGTTGCCGAAATCACGGCGGGACTGTCCGTCCTGCGGAAAGGAAGGATGCCGATTGAAGCGTTGGCTTGACGGCTTTGGCATGGCGTGGGGAATGTTTTTGGCAATCCCCTGTCCGCTGCGCCGCTGGAATGAGGATGCGCGGGAGCAGATGCTCGTGTGGATGGTCGGCATGGGGCTGATCGTCGGCGGCGTCTGGGTCGGAGCGCTGTTTTTGCTGAAAAATGCGCCGATACCGCTGCGGGCGCTGGTGCTGACGCTCGTCCCGTGGCTCATGACGGGATTCCTGCACCTCGACGGCTACATGGATGTGTGCGACGCGGCGCTCTCACGGCGGGAGCTTTCCGTGCGGCAGAAAATTCTGAAGGATTCGCATTGCGGCGCGTTTGCGGTGATCTGCATGGTGCTGCTGGCGCTGACCCAGTGGAGCCTGTTTTGCTCGTCGGGCGGCGGGCATTGGTCGGGGCTTCTGTGCATTCCCGCCGTCAGCCGCGCGTGTGCAGCCCTTGCCGTGCGTGCACTGCGACCGATGGGCAGCAGTCAGTATGCCGCGATGAAGGAAAAAAGTGCCGCCGTCACCGTTGTTCTTGCGGTGCTGACGGCGCTCGGGATCGGACTGCCTGCGGCGCTCGGCGGGAGCTTTGCACCGCTTGCGACGGCGGCGGGCTACTGGCTCGCGGTTTGGTATGCCGCTCGGCAGCTCGGCGGGATGTCGGGCGACGTCTCCGGCTTTGCGCTCACGCTCGGCGAGCTTGCAGGCGTGGCAGTCCGGACGCTTTGGAGGTAAAAATGCAGCTTGTGATCGGCGGCGCATACCAGGGAAAGCTGACCTGGGCAATGCGCGAATTCGATTTTTCCACGGACGAGGTCCTTGACCTTGCCCGAAACGACCCCGCGCCCGATTTTCGGTGCTATACCCATTTGGAGGCGCTGACGCGGCGCGATCAAAATCCCGAACGCTGGCTTGCGACCCTGCGCGGCGGCGTCGTGATCGCGCGGGAGATCGGCGGCGGTATCGTGCCCCTCGACGCGGAGGAACGGGCATGGCGGGAGCGTCACGGCGCGTTCTTGCAGACCCTTGCCGCCGAAGCGGAACGGGTCACGCGGATATTTTGCGGACTGAAGGAGGACTTGAAATGAAGCTCTGTCTGCTGCGCCACGGCGAAACGGAGGGCAACCGAAAAATGCTCTATTACGGGGCGACCGACCTGCCGCTGCTGCCCGAATCGGTCACGGCGCTGCAAAAAAACGCCGCCCTCTATCCGAAGGCGGAGAAATTCTATATCAGCGGTCTGCTTCGCACGAAGCAGACCCTGCGGGCGATCTACGGCGACGTGGCGTATACCGTCGAGCCGGACCTGCGCGAGATCAACTTCGGCAGGTTTGAAATGCACACCTACGAGGAGCTGAAGGATACGCCCGCGTTTCAACGCTGGGTGCTCGATGCAGAGCGGAACCGCTGCCCCGACGGGGAGAGCGCCGAGGAGCTGCAGCGGCGCAGCGTCCGCGCATTCGAGAGGCTGCTCGCGCGGGGAGAGGACGCCGTCTGTGTCATCCACGGCGGCACGATCACGGCAATTCTAATGTATTATTTCGGCGGCGGGCGCTATGATTACGCCGTTCCGCCCGGGCACGGCTGCTGCATCGATGCCCCGAACGGACGCCCCGAGCGCTGGTATCGTATCCCCGAGGGCGCACCGGAGCAAACGGCGGACGAGCGGTGATCGTCGCACTGCCGCTTGAGACTGCTGCCGTTTTGCCCCTTCTCCGCAGCCGTTCCGACTTGACAGACCGCAGCGCAAATGGTAAAATAATGCGGTCCGATCCGCGGGCATGATGAAATTGGCAGACATGCGAGATTTAGGTTCTCGTGCAGTGATGCGTTGGGGTTCGAGTCCCCATGCCCGCACCATCAAGAGGGTACGAAAAAGATGTACCCCGCAAAAAGCCCGATTTTATCGGGCTTTTTTGCTGCCTGAAAGCCGTTTTTCGGAGCTTCAAAATCGGCTTTTTCCCTTGGAGGATAGATACGAACTCAAGTAACAACAGAATACAGGATAAGAACGGCAGATAGTAACAGACACTACCTGCCGTTTTTTTGCCCTCGGAGCCAATCGTCGTTTTGAAAAGAAACGGTTGGCTCTTTTTTCATTTCACAGACAAGGAGCAAGACAATGATCTTTTCAGATTCACCCCAGTAAAGAGCATTAGAACGGCTGATGACAGCCGTCCCAAGATTTCTCCCCCAAGGAGGCGGCACAATGGTGCGTCACTATTTTGCGCACACAGCAGAAATGTGCGACTGCAGGTACTGCCGGTATTACTGCAGAAAATGCACAGCCGATAGCTGTCCTTGCATTGAGGAACGAATCCTTGCCGGAGCAGCAAGCCGATCCGAAGCCATGAAGGACATCCATAACGCCGCCTTTCACAGACGGCTCAATCAATTCATCAGAGAAAGTGAGGAACTACCTATGAACTTCAGAAACGAAAAACACCGCTTGGCTTTCGACGAGGCCGTCCGCAAATGTAACAAGAAAAACTTCGCATTGATTTAGAACAAACTTCCCAAACCTGTTTGCGCTTGTCAAAAAGGATAGAGATATAGACGCAGTTTATCTATCTGGTAGTATTCCACCCCCAAACAATGCGTTGTGGGATTATTTGAGAAAGATGGGCATTCAATTACAGTTGCTTAGTAAAACATCAGAGGGAACAGAACAGGAAAGCGTTGATATGTCGTTACAGACTATGATGCTTCGAACCGCTATTGATCATATCGAACATCCTTCCACAATTGCTGTTTTAACCGGCGACGGAGCCGGAAAACAGTTAGGCGAAGGATTTTTAACTGACCTAAAAAGAGTTAAAGATATGGGATGGAATATTGAGGTCTATTCCTGGAAAAACTCTTGCAATAGATATTTAAAAGAGTATGCGGATCAAAACGGGAAGTTCATCTCTTTAGATGATTACTACTATTCTGTCACATATCTTAAGGAAGATCGATATAATCCGACCGGTAAACCGGTTAGACCTTCAACAGCGTTAGCTCTCTAATGTGCTCTCCAAACTATACTGTTGAATGTTTCTGCATCATAGTCGATAACGAGTGCGGTCCGCGTCCGGTGACGCCCCAGACGGAACAGATCTTCTTGTGTCAAGTAGGGACTAAAAATTTTTTGAGAACTTACAAGCCGGTCATTGGTGGACAACCGCCCGTGAACGGCTTGCATGTAAACTAAACTCATAATGAATCCAAGCAAATTCATCATGCCCTGCGAAGCTCTGTCAAATGTAGATAATCTGACAATACGAACATGACTCACATGTTGCTTTCGACTCCGAATATCAGCCAGCCTCCATATGAGGACGAAAATATAGCGGCTTTTGAAAAAAATTTGCTTTTTTCTGCCCAAAGTGCTATAATCGGTATATACCGAAAACGGAAGGAGGAAAGCGTCCATGCCGAGACCGCCACGATGCCGCCGGATTTGTGGCGTACCACAAGTTGACGCCTTCTGCCCCAACGGATGCGAGGATACCGAGCCGATCCTGCTGACGCTGGACGAGTACGAGGTCATTCGGCT
>URWG01000072.1 GCA_900551495.1 uncultured Eubacteriales bacterium | reverse complement strand
GAGCGCCTGCTGGAACTGATTCTGCTGCAGTTGGCGCAGGAGGGGCGCAATGGTTAAAATCAGGGAAGCCATTGTGGTAGAGGGGCGCTACGACAAAAACACCCTCAGTCAAGTGGTGGATGCCCCCATTCTGGAAACGGCGGGGTTCGGCATTTTCAAGGACAGGCAGCAGATGGCGCTGCTTCGTCGGGTGGCGGAAAAGCGGGGCTTGATCGTCTTCACGGATTCCGACGGGGCGGGCTTCGTCATCCGCAACCACATCAAAAGCGCCATTCCCGGAAAATACCTGAAGCACGCCTACATCCCGGACATTCCCGGAAAGGAACGGCGGAAATCCGCCCCCGGCCGGGAGGGTAAGCTGGGGGTGGAGGGCATGACCCCGGAGGTCATTCTCGCCGCTCTGCGAAACGCGGGAGCCACCATAGAGGGAGAGGAAACGACTTCCTCCGGGGACATCACGAAGCAGGATCTCATGGCGTTGGGCCTTTCCGGCGGAAGCAACGCCGGAGAGAAGCGGAAAGCGCTTCTGAAAAAGCTGAACCTGCCGGAACACATGAGCGCCAACGCCATGTTACAGGCGCTGAATTTGTTATACACGCGGGAAGAGCTGGAGCAAATGCTGAATGAATCCGGAATCGAACGCGATTAAATGGAGAGAATATGGTTGATATACAAGTCAGGAATCTGACAAAATTCTTTGTAATTGGAGAAAATCTGCTGGACAACCTGAGCTTTGAGATTCAGGAGGGGGAGCGGGTAGCAATCCTCGGCCGCAACGGCTGCGGAAAAACCACACTTTTCAACATCCTCACCGGCCAGATGGACTATGACAGCGGCGAGGTCTACGTCAATCCTAACAAGCGTCTGGGGCTGATTTCCCAGATCCCCAAGTTCCCGGCGGGCTACACCGTGGAGGACGTGCTGCGCACCGCCTACGCCGGCCTCATGAAGCTGAAAGCCAGAATGGAGCGGCTGGAAGCGGACATGGCGGGGGGCGCGACGGCGGAGCAGCTGCGGGAGTACGACAGCCTGTCCAACCGCTTCCAATCCGGCGGCGGCTACGAGATGGATGTGGACGTGGACAAGGTCTGCAACGGTCTGGGCATCCCGGCGGAGCAGCGCGCTCAGGAATTCGACAGCCTTTCCGGCGGCGAAAAGACCAGAGCGAATCTCGCCCGCCTTCTGCTGGAAAAGACGGACATCCTGCTTCTGGACGAGCCGACCAACCATCTGGATTTGAGAAGCGTGGAGTGGCTGGAAGGGTATATTCAGAATTTCCGGGGGACGGTGCTTGCCATTTCCCACGACCGTTATTTTATTGATCAGATCGCCCAGCGGGTGATCGAGATCGCCGACGGCCACGCGGAATTCTACTCCGGCAACTACTCGTTCTACATGGACGAAAAGCAGGCGCGGTTTGACCTGCAAATGAAGCAGTACGAGCAGGAACAGGCGAAGCTGAAGCAGCTGGGCTACACGGTGGAGCGGATGAAGGGCTGGGGCATCAACAACCGCACCCTCTACCGCCGGGCCATGTCCATTCAGCACCGGATGGATCGTATTCGCAAAACGGAACGACCCAAAGCGGAAAGAACGATGAAGGCCAGCTTCGGGGAGCGGGATTTCTCCGGAGACGTGGTGTTCAAGATGAAGAACGTGTCGAAATCCTTCGGCGACCGGACGCTGTTCTCCGACGTGAATCTGCTGGTAGAGGGCGGCGAGCGCATTGCCCTGCTGGGGGACAATGGCACCGGAAAATCCACCTTTATCAAGTGCCTGCTGGGTGAGGAGGACTGTCAGGGGAAAATCCAGTTCGGCCCCACGGTGAAATGGGGATATCTGCCCCAGATCATCCACTTTGACCACCCGGAGCGGAGCCTTTACGACACCATGCTCTATGAGAAAAACTGCACGCCTCAGATGGCGAGAGACCGTCTCGGCGCGTTCCTGTTTCAGGGGGAAGACGTGTTCAAGACAGTGGGCAACCTGTCCGGCGGCGAGCAGTCCCGCCTGCGGCTGTGTATGCTGATGGACGAGAAGATCAACTTCCTCGTCCTTGACGAGCCGACAAACCATTTGGACGTGGCGTCCCGCGAGTGGGTCGAGTGCGCTATTGACGAGTACGAGGGAACGCTGCTGTTTGTCTCCCACGACCGCTATTTTGTCGAAAAATTCGCGACGCGCGTTTGGGAGATGGAGAACGGGACGATCCGCGATTTTCCGTGCGGCTACGCGAAATACCGCGCGATCAAAGAGCACGAGGCGGCGGCAAGGCAGAAGCAGCCGACCGTCCGCCGCAGGGAAAAGCCCGTCAAGGCGGGCAAGGAGCTGGAAAAGCTCGTCCGCAGACTGGAGCGGGAGATCGCTGCCAAGGAGGAGGAGCTTGCGGCACTGGACCGCGCCCTGTCGGAGGCGGCAAGCGATTATCAGGAGCTGCTGCGCCTGTCGGAGCGGCGTCAAACCGAGGAGGCGGCGCTCGAGGAGCTGATGGCACAGTGGGAGACGGCATCGGAGATGCTGGAATCCACTTGACGGCATTAAAAAACAAATATTATTTATTGACAAACGATAATTACGCTGCTATAATCTTCGCGAGACAAAACGAACGAAAATTCCTTAAACAAATCTTAAACTTTCATGGGTTGATTCTTAATTTTTTCAATGGTAGGATAATTCATAGGATTGCCTGCCGATACAAAACCGATACAATCATCGTTTAGAAAGGATGTATAAAAATGAGCGAACAATGCGGCGGCAACTGCTCGTCCTGCGGCGAAAGCTGCGCAGATCGGAAGCCGGAGAGCCTTTTGGCACAACTGAATGAAAAATCGAAGGTCGGAAAGGTGATTGCGGTCGTCTCCGGCAAGGGCGGCGTCGGCAAGAGCACGGTGACCTCCATGCTTGCCTCTGCCGTGCAGCGCAGCGGAAAGCGCACGGCGATTTTGGACGCGGATATTACCGGTCCGTCCGTTCCGAAGGCGTTCGGCGTCTGCGAATGTGCGGGTGCGAGCGAGGAGGGGATCTCTCCCGCGGTCAGCAAAACCGGAATTCAGATCATGTCCATCAACCTGCTGCTCGATCACGAGGATGACCCCGTGCTTTGGCGCGGACCGATCATCGCGGGGGCGGTGAAGCAGTTTTGGACGGACGTGATTTGGGACGATGTGGACTATATGTTTGTGGATATGCCTCCCGGAACGGGCGACGTGCCGCTGACGGTGTTCCAGTCCCTGCCCGTTGACGGCATCATTATCGTCACCTCGCCGCAGGAGCTGGTGTCCATGATCGTCTCCAAGGCGGTCAAAATGGCGAACATGATGCACGTTCCCGTGCTGGGCATTGTTGAAAACTACAGCTACTTCCGCTGCCCCGATTGCGGAAAGCGCCATAACCTGTTCGGCGAGAGCCATCTGCCGCAGATCGCGGAGGAGTATCATCTTCCCGTTTTGGCGCGGCTGCCCATTGACCCTACGGTTGCCGCCGCGTGCGACAGCGGACGTGCGGAGGAGCTGAACACCGACGAGCTGGCGGCGGCTGTTGCGGCGATCACGGGTTAGAAAAACGGTCAGAAAAAATTTTTGGAAAAAGACGGAACGCACGAAGAAAAAAACCGTCTATACGACAAGCTGAAAAACAATCTGGAGGAATGTGCAGATGAAAAAGTTAACGGTTGCCCTTGCGCTGGTTTTGGTGCTGGGACTTCTTGCGGGCTGCGGCTCCGATGCTTCGGCGGTTTACGTCCAATCCGTGGCAGACATTACCGGCTACGGAGCGCTGGGGGAGTATAATACCTGTGCGGGTGTCGTTGTTGCAGGAAATGAGCTGAAGATTTCGAAGGACGAAAACCGCAGAGTTGTGGCGATCAAGGTCAAAGTCGGTCAGTCGGTCAAGGAGGGCGACGTCCTGTTTGTCTACGACACGGAGGAAATCAAGCTCTCACTTGATAAGGCAAAGCTTGAGCTTGAGCAGCTCAAGAACAGCCTGACGGACTATGACAATCAGATTGCCCAGCTCCAAAAGGAAAAGGCAAACGCCGGCTCCTCCGAGCAGCTCGGCTATACGGTGCAGATTCAGGCGTTGCAGGCGGATAAACGCGAGGCGGAGTATAACATTACCGTCAAGGAGCGCGAGCTGGAATCCCTGAAGAACACCGACATGAGCGGTGAGGTCAAGGCAACAATCAACGGTGAGGTCAAGGCCATCAACGAAAACGGCGGCACCGACAACATGACCGGTCAGCCTCTGCCGTTTATGACGATCGTTGAGGAGGGCGCGTACCGCGTCAAGGGTAAAATCAATGAGCTGAATCGCAACCAGTTCAACGTCGGTCAGACCGTCACTCTCCGCTCCCGTGCGGACACCACCCAAACGTGGACGGGTGTGATCGACAGCGTTGACACCAATCCCGAGGCGAATAACAACAACAATTACTACTACGACGGCGGCTCGGACGACTATACAAGCTCCAGCAGTTATCCGTTCTATGTTGCTCTCGATAATTCCGACGGCTTGGTGCTCGGTCAGCACGTTTATATCGAGCCGGAGCTGACGGGCGACAGCGGCGGCGGTTTTTGGCTTGACGGCTCCTATGTTGTCGAAAACGAGGACGGCATTTGCTACGTTTGGGCTGCCGACAACCGCAACAAGCTGGAGAAGCGACCGATTACGGTCAGCGAAACGGATGAGATGTTCAATCGCTATCTCATTACCGACGGGTTGAGCCTTGATGACCGCATCGCGATTCCCGCAGAGGATTTGCAGGAGGGCACGCCCGTGACCGACGAGATGCCCGAGCCGAGCGTTGACGACGGCGTGATCGACGACGGCGGCTTTGACAACGGCGGCGTGGTTGATGGCGGTATGGACGGCGTGGTCGGCGGCGATTATGCCGACGGCGGCTTTGACGACGGTATGATTGAGGACGGCGCGGTTACATTCTATGACGGCGCAAACGGCGGCGATGACGTCGGCGTGATTGACAGCATCCCGGAGGAAAATACGGAGAATGCGGAAACGCAGCCCGTGGAAGGAGAAGGCTGATGCTGGTTGAAATGAACAACATCTGCAAGGACTATCCGCAGGGGCGGGAGACCGTCCGCGTTTTGAAGGATGTCTGTTTGCAGGTCGAGGAGGGAGACTACCTCGCCGTTATGGGTCCGTCAGGCTCGGGCAAGACGACACTGATGAACCTCATCGGCTGTCTCGATGTCCCGACGAGCGGCGAGTATCGTCTTGACGGCGAGCTGCTTGCCAACGCGACCTCGAACCATTTGGCGGAGGTGCGCAATCGGACGCTCGGCTTCGTGTTCCAGAGCTTCTACCTGCTGCCGAAGCTGTCGGCGATCGACAATGTGGCGCTGCCGCTGCTGTATGCGGGCGTGCCGAAGAAGGAACGCCGTGAGCGTGCGATTGCGGCGCTGGAGCGCATGGGACTGGGCGACCGTGTGGGCTTCCGCCCGAATCAGCTCTCCGGCGGTCAGTGCCAGCGTGTTGCAATCGCCCGCGCCATCGTCGGCAAGCCCAAGCTGCTCTTGGCGGACGAGCCGACCGGTGCACTGGACAGTGCCTCCGGCGAGCAGATTATGGAAATTTTTGAACAGCTCAATGCGGAAGGCTCTACGATTATCATGATTACCCACGCGCAAGAGATCGCCGACCATGCCCGCCGCATCTGCTATATCCGCGACGGTATTCTGACCGACGGACGAAAGGTGGGTGAGGACAATGCGTAAGGGAGTTAAGGCAGCAATCATCGCGATTGTCTGTGTGGTCGTTGCCGTTGCGATCCTCATCGGTGTGCTTTGGTATATCGGCAGGGATACGACGCCGGTTAACGTTATATCCGTGACCGATGTCGGCATGAGCGGCGATAACTTCGGCGGCATGAACTACTACTACGGTCCCGTCCGCTCGGACAATATCCAGTCGGTTTTTGTCAGCGATTCGCAGATTGTCACCGAAGTCCTCGTCAAGGAGGGACAAGCGGTGAAAAAGGGCGATCCGTTGCTGCGCTATGATACGACGCTTTCCGACATCCAGCTCGAGCGTGCGGAAATTTCGGTCAAGCAGGCGCAGCTCGCGCTGGAAAACGCGAGGAAGGATCTTGACCGCATCAACGGTATGAAGCCCTACACGCCGCCCCCCACGACCGAGCCGACGACAGAGGGACCGACCAAGCCGCTCGTGCCGGCGGAGAGCCTTCCGTATCTCTACGGCGGCAAGGGCACCCTGGAGCGCCCGTACCGTATTCTCTGGTCGGACGATCTGACCTATGACGATGCGTATATTCTCAGCATCTTAGGCGATAAAACGGAGGGCTGGTTCGCCTTTGAAATCCGAGAGCAAAATGCGGTGGAGGGCGAGCTGCACAGCCGATTCGGGCTGCACGTTACGGTCTATACCAAGACGACGCCGCCGGAACCCGCTCCCACCGACCCGACGGATGCGCCCGAGCCCCTGCCCACGGAGGAGCCTCAGCCCACCGTGTCGCAGCCCGAGCCCGTGACGGAGACGCGGCTGTATTACAGCTTCTTCGTCCCGACGGACGCTCCGTCCGACGACGAAGCGCCGGACACTCCCGCCGACCAGTGGCAGGACGACAGCTCAGGTTACACTGCGGCGGAGATCGCTCGGATGCGCGCCGAGAAGCAGAAGGAAATCCGCGACCTTGACCTCAAGTACCGCATGGAACAGGTCGAATACGAGCGCAAGAAGGACGAGGCGGATAACGGCACGGTCTATGCCAAGGTGGACGGCACTGTAACACGCCTCGTGAGCGAGGAGACGGCACGTGCGGAGAACAGAGCGCTGCTGGTCGTCTCCGGCGGCGGCTGCTACTATGTTGACATCAGCGTTGATGAATTTACCTGTCAGACCCTCAAGCCGGGCACACCCGCGACAGCGCAGAGCTGGTGGCCGGAAAGCGCATTTTATGAGGGTACTGTCGAAGAGGTTACGACCGTTCCCTCCCCCGACAACAACTACAACGGAAACGGCAATCCCAATGTCACCATGTACAAGGTCGTTATCTCAATTCCTGCCGATGCAAATGTTCAGGAGGGCAGCTACCTTGACGTACAGCTCGGTCAGTCCGACTCCGTTGACAGCAATACCCTTTGGCTGCAAAAAATGTTCATTCGTTATGAGGGCAGCCGCGCCTACGTTTATAAGCGCAACGCGGATGGTCTGCTTGAAAAGTGCTATATCCAGACCGGCTCCGACCTTTGGGGCTCCTATACGGAGATTCGCCGAGGACTGACGATGGACGACTGGATCGCGTTCCCCTACGGCAAGACCGTCAAGGACGGCGCACAGACGCAGGAGAGTAACGTGCAAGAGCTGTACGGCTACTATTATTGATGGGAGGATGCGGTATGATTGAAAGTATTTCTCAAGCCATCCAGGGCGTATTCTCACATAAGCTGCGCTCCTTCCTGACGATGCTCGGTATTATCATCGGTATTGCCTCCATCATCACCATCATCTCGACCATCAAGGGCACCAACGAGCAAATTAAGGAGAATCTGATCGGCGCCGGCAACAACGTGGTCACCGTCCAGCTGTATCAGGAGGATTATGCTCTTGATTTAAGCTACAATACCCCGCCCGTCGGGGTCAAGGTGCTCAAGCCCGAGCAGAAGGAGGAGCTTCTCGCCCTCCAAGGCGTTCGTGGCGTCAGCTTCTACCACTCCCGAACCGGCTACAGCGTGTATTATAAGAACGTCTCTCTTACTGCCACCATGCTCGGCGTGGACAGGGACTATCTGACCGTCAACGGCTATCAGGTCATCCGCGGACGCAATTTTACCGAGCGCGATTTTGAAAAGCCGATGAAGAACGTCATCCTTGACGAAACGGCGGCAAAGACCCTGTTCGGCACGGAAAATCCTGTCGGCAAGACCATTGAGATCAAGTCCGACACCTTCACCGTAATCGGCATTGCCGCTCTCAGCGCGGCGTTTGAGCCGAAAATCGAGACGATGGATGACTACAATATGTATGCACAGAGCAGCGCAGGCAAGGTCTTTATGGCGGACCCCGCGTGGCCGATTGTCTGCCGCTTCGACGAGCCGCAGACAGTTGCCGTCCGCGCTGCCTCGACCGACGAAATGACGGCGGCAGGCAAATCCGTTGCCGACTATCTGACCGAGCATCAGATCGACAGCCGTACCAAGACAAACCTCAGCTACCGCAGCGACGATCTGCTTGAGCAGGCAAAGAAGCTGCAGGAGATGAGCAGCTCAACGAACAACCAGCTCATTTGGATTGCGAGTATTTCGCTGCTCGTCGGCGGTGTCGGCGTTATGAACATCATGCTCGTCACCGTTACCGAGCGCACGGGCGAGATCGGTCTGAAGAAGGCAATCGGCGCAAAACGGCGCAGAATTTTGGCGCAGTTTTTGACCGAGGCGGCGGTCCTGACGGGTATCGGCGGTCTGCTCGGCGTGCTGGGCGGCGTGGGTATGTCCGCGCTGATCTCCCGCTTCGTCGATATGCCGACGGCAATCAGCATCCCGTCGATTCTGATCGCGGCAATCTTCTCCATCCTCATCGGTATCATCTTCGGTCTTGTCCCTGCGGTCAAGGCGTCGAAGCTGAACCCCATCGAGGCGCTCCGCCGCGATTGACGGTTTTCTCGCAGAGACCCGAAAAGTCCCTCCCATTGGAGGGATTTTTCGCGAAAAAACGGGAACCTTTTTAAAACCGGTCGTCTATAGACCGCAACAAATCCAAGGAGGAATTTCAACATGAAAAAACTACTTGCAATCGTACTGGCGGCGCTGCTGCTGCTTTCCGACTGCTACCGGGACGGCATCGGCGGCCTGATCGATTTGAAATGCTCCGCCGA
>URWG01000071.1 GCA_900551495.1 uncultured Eubacteriales bacterium | reverse complement strand
TCGTGCGAACGCACGATGCGCCGTCTCATGCAGAATCTGACGCGCCTTTGGCGCTGTAAAAAGCTTTTTAAGCTTTTTGACAGATTTTATAAAAACGCTTCGCACAAAGAATGTGCGGAGCGTTTTTTGCTTTTTCGGCATACAATGGCAGGGAAAGGGGGATTTTTATGAATCCGTTTGACTCTGCGGCGACGGCGGAGGTTTGGCGTCGCGTTAATGGCGCACGGGAGGAGCAGACGGCCGCAGAGCTTCTCTTGGAGATGATCTCCGACGAAATGACCGATTCGGCGACCTATCTGCGTTTGGCGCGTTGCGGCATCGGGGCAAGAGTTTTCCGCACCCTCGCACAAGAGGAGGACCGCCATGCCCGCCGCCTAAAGGCGCTGTATTTTTTGCTGACAGGGCAGGAGGCATGCGCGGAGGTCGGCGCGGTGCCGTACTATTCTTGTGTTGCCGACGCGCTCCGCGATCGCTTTGCCGAGGAACAAAGGAGCGCAAAACGGTATCTTGCCGCCGCCGAACGACTGCCGGAGCATTGCGGTTTGTTCCGTGAGCTGGCGGCACAGGAGCAGGAGCACGCCCGCCGTCTGCACCGCCTGACGCAGTGTATTCTGTAGCATGGAACGCCCGAACCGCGCACCGCACCGAGGCTCCCCTGTGTAAAAGAGGAGCTGTCAGCGAAGCTGACTGAGGGGTTGACGTTTATTTCAATCCGTGCCGCAGGCACACCGCCATGATGCACGATTCACTTAACGATACTGCCTGCGAGCGGCGCGATGTACCCGCGAGGGGCACGCCGCCCCCTACAGACGGTGGATGATAGCGCAGACAAAGGGGTGATATACCTGCGGGAGTGCGCTGCCCACAGCGAACGGCGCTGACTGCGGGGTGTATTTTCGTGAAGTGTGACAAATTGTTTTCCTCGTTTTTGTGCAATCTTCCAATTCCATTTTCCACGTCTTTTGTGGTATGATTAAAAATACACAACAACAAAAGGAGAACCACATTATGATGCATTTCAGTAAGAGAGTGCTGGCGCTCGTGCTTGTTCTTTGCACGGTCGTGACGCTCTTTGCGGGATTGACTACAGTTTCTGCGAAAAACAGTCTCAAGCGCGGCACCGTCTGCACCACCCTCAGCGCACAGGCGAAGGCGTACTATACCGACAGTTATACCTATGATGTCGTGTCCAAGCTGGGCGGCGGCACGGCGAATTGCCAGACAACGGTCGATTCCGCAATGTTCAAGCGGCTGCACACGCTGATGGACTCGACCCTGACCAATCGTGTCAGCTACGGCTCACTGACAACTCACTGGCCCAAAACGGACAATAATATTCTATTTTACAGCGATGTTCAGGACAGCAGCTATAACCGAGAGCATGTCTGGCCGAAAAGCCACGGGAATTTTTATAAATCCGGCGCAGGCTCCGATTTGCACCATCTGCGTCCGACCAACGAAACCATCAACTCCACGCGCAACCACTGGACCTTCGGTAATGTGAAAGAACGCGGCATTACTTACAGTACCCAGCAATACGACAAAACGGGTAAAACCGTTCTTTGGTATAATGCCGGCTACAGAGGAAATGGTTGTCTCGGGCTTGTTGAAATCAGCGACAATGTAAAGGGCGACGTTGCACGCATCCTTTTATATGTTTATACCGCCTACGGCGCAAAGGGACAAAACGATAACCTGTTTATGAAGAGCTCAAAATCGGGGAGCGGCAACAATGCCAATACGGGAGATAAGATCATTGAGAGCCTTGATACACTTCTTGAGTGGTGCGAAATGGATCCGGTCGATACATGGGAAATGACCCGTAACGATGAGGTGCAGAATATTCAGCACAACCGCAATGTCTTTATCGACTATCCGGAATATGCGTGGCTGTTGTTCGGACAGAGCATTCCGTCCGATATGACTACGCCCTCCGGTGAGGCGAAGAAGAGCGGCACCTCCTTCAAGCTGACCGCAGTCTCCGACGACGAATCCCGCGGCACCGTTTCCGTCAGCGGCATGACCATCACCGCCGTGCCCAAGGCGGGCAACAAGGTTGACGATGCCAACCCCTACACCGTCACACCGACGGGCGCGGCGACCGTCACCCGCAACGGCAATGTCTTTACCGTCTCCGGCATGAAGTCCGACTGCACCGTGAAGATTAATTTCGCGCAGAAGCAGGCGGCGACCGTCGTTTTCCATGTGCCCTCCGGCACGAGCTTCAGCGGCATCTCTGCCGCCGGCATGGTCAGCACCTATGTCGGCGACAGCATCACGCTTCCCTCCGTCACCGGCAAGCCGAACGGCACGGACTACACGTTCCGCGGCTGGGCAACGGCTGCCGTGAGCGAAACGACGACCGCTCCCTCTCTTAGGGCGGCGAGCTCGTCCTATACCGTTACCGGCAGCCTGATCGACTTCTACGCCGTGTTCTCGCTGACGAAGGACGGCAAGACCTACTACAATTCCGAACCGAAGCCGGAGGTTACCTGTGCCCATGAGCATACGGAGCTGCAGCACAAGGACGCGACCTGCACCGAGGGCGGCTACGACCGCACGGTCTGCAAGGATTGCGGCATGGAGCTGAGCGGATCGACCACGCCCGCAACCGGACACAGCTTCAAGGAGGGTGTCTGCACCGTCTGTGGCAAACCCGATCCGAACTACAAGCCCGTCAATCGACCGAAGTACACTGACTTTGCCGACCTTCCCGTCGAGAGCTGGTACAGGGAGGGCGTCAGCTACGCGCTTGACCGCGGTCTGATGAACGGCGTCGGCAGCAGAGAGTTCGACCCCGACGGCAACGTGACCCGCGCCATGTTCGTCACGATCCTCTACCGAGCGGAGAATGCCCCCTCGGTCGAGGGCAAGAGCAACCCCTTCACCGACGTCCAAAACGGAAAGTGGTACACCGAGGCGGTGATTTGGGCGTCCGACCGCGGCATTGTCAAGGGCACGAGCGAAACGACCTACAGCCCCGATGCGCCGATCACTCGCGAGCAGATTGCAACGATCCTGTTCCGCTACAGCAAGAGCAGCCCGTCCGACAAGTCGCTGAGCAGCTTCCCCGATGCGGGAACGGTCAGCAGCTACGCACAGAACGGAATGTGCTGGGCAGTCGCCGAGGGAATTATCAACGGCAAGGACGGCAAGCTGGCGCCGAAGGAAAACGCCACCCGCTGTCAGATCGCCGCAATCCTCATGCGCTATTTGGAAAAGTAAAAATCACGGGGCGCTGTCCGAAAGGACAGCGCCCTCAGACTGTCAAAGAAGTCCGATTCTGTCATTGCAAGACCCTGAAGGGGTCGTGGCAATCTCACAGAATTGTTCGACTAACTACCGCTTTCCGTGTCGGAGGGCGGTAGTTATTTTGATGAAGCACTAACACTGACGGTATTGGTATTTTTTCTACAATTCGTATGACCGGTATCTTCCGCTTTTCGGTTTTCTCTGATAAAATAAAGAAAAAACAGGCGGGGAGAGGATATGAAATGACGATTCGGCTGGCGGAGCGGATTCGCACACTGCGGAAGGCGCGGAATCTGACGCAGGAGCAGCTTGCGGAGGTACTGGGCGTGACGGTCGGTGCGGTCTACAAATGGGAGGCGGGGCTTTCCACGCCGGAGCTGCGGCTGATCGTAGAGCTGGCGGACTTTTTCGACACCTCGGTGGATGTCCTGCTGGGCTACGAGATGAAGGACAATCGCTTACAGGCGACGGTCGCGCTGCTGAAAAAATGCCGCCGCACGAAGGATCGGGCGGGGCTGGCAGAGGCGGAAAAGGCGCTGAAAAAGTATCCCAACAGCTTCGAGATCATCTATCACAGCGCCGTGCTGTATCGGGTGTTTGCAATCGAGGAGGACACGGCTGCGCTGCCGCAGCGGGCGCTGGAGCTGTATGAACGGGCGCGGCTGCTGCTCGTGCAGAACACCGACCCGTCGATCAGCGAGGCGACGCTCTGCGGCGAGATGGCGCAGGTTTTTCTCGCATTGCGGCAGCCCGAGCGGGCGGTCGCGCTTTGGAAGCAATACAATGCGGGCGGACTGTACAACGGCAACCTCGGCTTTACGCTTGCCGCCGATTGCAGCCGTCCCGACGAGGCGCTGCCGTTTCTTTCGGAAGCGCTGCTAAATGTTGCGACCGCTCTGATTCACGTTGTGATGGGCTATGTGAACGTGTATTTGGACCGCAAGACCTACACCGACGCACTGGAGGTGCTGCAATGGGGAATTTCGGCGCTGGACGGTCTGCGCGACGGCAGACAGCCCTGCTTCCTCGACAAGACGCTCGGTGTTCTTATGGTTTGCCTTGCCTATGCGCAGGAAAAATCGGGCGACGAGGGGGCGGCGCGCAGCAGTCTTTCCCGCGCGAGGTCGCTTGCCGTGCAATTTGACGCAGCGCCGAACTACGGCATTACATTTGTCCGCTTTGTCGCCGCTGCGGAGCCTGCGGCGGTTTACGACGACCTCGGCACGACGGCGCTCGAGGGGCTTGCCAACACCGTCCGCTCGCTGGAGGACGATAAGCTGACCGCACTTTGGAGGGAGGCTTGCGAGGATGAAGCATAAGCCGCTGAAAAAGGAACTGACCGCGCAGTTCTATCAAAAAAACCGCCTCAATTTCGGCATTGCCCTATTCGGAGCGCTGCTCTCCGGTTCGCTCAACCTCATCGTTTCGTGGATCATGCAGCAGCTGATCGACGTTGCCTCCGGCGCGGAGGGGACGTTTGGTTTTGAGACGCTGGCTTGGATCAGCGGCGGCTTTCTCATATTCTGCGCTGCGGTCATGCTTTTGACCTACTTTTCCGAGCCGCGGTTTTTGGCGCGGGCGATGCGGCAGTACCGCGACTTTGCGTTCCGCCGCCTGACCGAAAAGAGCATTTCCTCCTTCCGCGATGAGAGCACGGCGACCTACCTCTCCGCGCTGACCAACGACGCGGCGAGCATTGAAGCCGACGATCTGGCGCAGCAGCTTTCCGTTATTACGAAGCTCGTGACCGCCGCCGGCGCATTGGCAATGATGCTGTACTACTCGCCGCTGCTGACCGCCGTCGCCATCGGGCTGACGCTCCTGCCGCTGGTGGCGTCGCTGCTGACGGGCAAGCAGCTTCAGACGCTGGAACGCCGCGTTTCCGACCGCAACCGCGACTTTACCGCCGCGCTGACCGACTGTCTCAACGGCTTTTCCGTCGTCAAGACCTTCCGCGCGGAGCGGGAGATCTTCCGCCTGTTCTCCGAGAGCAATCGGGCGCTGGAGCAGGAAAAATTCCGCAAAAACCGCGTCAGACGCATGGTCGGCATGATCGGCGCGGGCACAGGGATCGTCGCGCAGCTCGGCGTGTTCCTGATCGGCGCGGGCATGGCGCTGAACGGCTACGGGCTGACCGCCGGCACGGTTATTTTGTTTGTCAATCTGATGAATTTCCTCATCGAGCCGGTGGCGACGCTTCCCGGACTGCTGGCAAGCCGTCGGGCGGCGCGCGGGCTGATCGAAAAGCTTGCCGAGGCACTGGAAAGAAGCGACGGCGCGGTCGGAACACGGCAGCTTGCCCCCCTTCACGAGGGCTTGCGGCTGGAGCACGTCTCCTTCGGCTACGAGGAGGGGAAGGACGTGCTGCACGATGTTTCCGTCGTTTTTGAGGCGGGCAAGGCGTATGCCGTCGTCGGCGGCAGCGGCTGCGGAAAATCGACCCTCCTGCATCTGCTCTCGGCAAGCTGTACCGGCTATTGCGGTACGATTCACTTTGACGACACCGAGCTGCGGGAGATTGCGCCGGAGTCCCTCTACGAGCAGATTTCGGTCATTCAGCAGAACGTGTTCGTTTTTGACGCGTCGTTACGGGACAACATTACGATGTTCCGCGATTTCCCGCACGACGCGGTGGACTCCGCCATCGAGCGAGCGCACCTGAACGCACTTGTGGAGGAGCGCGGAGAGGGCTATCGCTGCGGCGAGGGCGGTAAGGGGCTGTCCGGCGGCGAAAAGCAGCGCGTTTCCGTTGCGCGGAGCCTTTTGAAGCGGTCGAGCGTGCTTTTGGCGGACGAAATGACGGCGGCGCTCGACGCAAAGACCGCGCACGAGGTCACGAGCGACCTGCTGGCGCTGGACGGTATCACGCGCATTGTCGTGACGCACGGCTTGGAGGAGGCGCTGCTGCGCCGCTACGACGGGATCATCGTTTTGAAGGATGGGCGCATCGCCGAGCAGGGGCGCTTTGACGAGCTGATGGCGCAAAGGGGCTACTTCTACGCCCTGTTCACCGTGGCGCAATAGCGGCTGTCGCAGTATAAAAGTCATTCCCGCCGCGGGGACGATCCTTGGACCGTTCCTGCGGCGGGAATGCTGTTTTCGGCGGGGTTATTCCACGGATTTGAGGGATTCCGCCATCGGGACACGATTGATCTTCCGCACCAGCAGCAGGCACACCAGCCCGCCGAGCACGATCGTAATACCGAACGCCAGCGCATAGCTCAGCGGCGCGACGTGGATATTGAACGATACAAGATCAATGCGGATCTCGGAGATCACATAATGGTGCAGCGCCTTGCCTGCGGGGATACCGACCAGCGCACCGAGCACGGTCAGCAGGATGATTTCGCGGAACACGTAGGTCAGCGTCTCGGACGTGTAGAAGCCCAGCACCTTGACCGTTGCGATCTCGCGGATACGCTCGGTGATGGAGATGTTGCAGAGATTGAACAGCACCACCAGCGCCAGCGCACAGGCGGAGATCACCACCAGCGCGACGATCGCATCCAGACTTTTCATGGTATTATCGACCATTTCCCGCAGCGCGTCGGTCACCGTGACCGCAGCCACGCGGCTTGCGTCGGAGAGCCTCGCGCCGAGCGCATAGGGGTCGCCGTCCGATTGGACGAAGGCGGTGGCGTATTCGCAGTCCTCCCCGAAGAGGCTCTCGTAGGTCTCGGCGGTGACAAACGCGTAATGGTACACATAGTTGTCGCAGATGTCGGTCACGGGGACCTCGACGGTCCTTGCGTCCGAGACGCGGAGGGAGAGCGTATCGCCGACCTTCAGCCCCTGACTGTCCGCAAGGTGGCTGTCAATGACCGCGCCCGACTGCGGGTAGGCGATTTGGCGGTCGCCGTCGTGCAGACTGATGAGCGAGGTGATGTCGGCGTCGCTCGTCGCGAGTATGGTTACATTGCTGATGTCCTGCCCGCCGTATGCCTCAAAGCTTCCGGAGTGGGCAAAGACGCAGTGCTGCATCTCGGGGAATTGCTCCCGAAATGCCGTCTGCTTTGCCTCGTCCATCGGCACGGAGAAGGTCACGGCGATGTCGTAATGCGTGACGCCCTCGAATTGGTCGTCAACGACCGTGGAGATCGTGTCGCGCAGACCCAGCCCCGTGATGATGAGCGCCGTGCAGCCGCCGATGCCCAGCAGCATCATAATCAGCCGCTTTTTGTAGCGGACGATATTGCGGATCGAAACCTTGTACAGGAACGAGAAGCGGTTCCACAGGAAGGGAACGCGCTCCAAAAGAATGCGCTTGCCTGCCTTTGGGGTCTTCGGGCGCATCAGCGCTGCCGGCATACGGCGCAGCTCCGAGTGACAGGTCAGATAGGTCACGCCCATCGAGCATACCATTGCCGCCAGCAGGGAAATCACGGCGAGCAGCGGCTTAAAGACATATTGCAGCGGCGCAAAGTCATACAGGATGGAGTATCCGCCCCAAATGACCAGCGGGAACAGCCATGTCCCCACCGCGAAGCCGAAGATACAGCCCAGGAGGGCGGCGCTGCCGGAGTAAGCCATATAGCGCCCCGCGATCCGCCCGTCGCTGTAGCCCAGCGCCTTGAGCGTGCCGATCTGTGTGCGCTGCTCGTCGATCATGCGCGTCATGGTGGTCATGCACACCAGCGCAGCCACCGCAAAGAAAAACAGCGGGAAAACCTTGGCGACCTGATCGACGATCGAGGTGTCGTTGCGGAAGGAGACGTAGCCGCTGTTGGTGCTGCGGTCGAGCAGGTAGACCGAGGGGTGCTCTAACTTTTCCACCTCGACCTGTGCGTCGTCAAGCTGCTTTTTCGCGTCGTTCAGCTCCGCCTCGGCTTCCGCAAAGCGCTCCTGTGCCTCGGCATAGCCCGCGTCGTATTCCGCCTGCCCGTCGGCAAGCTGCTGCTGTGCCGAGGCGACCGCAGCCTTGCCGTCCGCAAGCTCCCTTTCACCGTCGGCGATCGCCTGCCGTCCTGCGTCCAGCTTTGCCTTGCTCTCGTCTAAGAGCGCCTGCTGCTCTGAAAGCGCTGCCTCGGCTTCGGTACGCTTCTGATTCAGCTCTGCCTGCGCGCTGTCGATCTGTGCCAGCCCGTCGACGAGCTGCAAATAGCCCTGATATGCCTCGGTTTCTTCGAATTTCCGCAGCTCCAGCTCCGCCGCGTCGTACAGCTCCTTGCACAGCAGATATTCCGCCGAGCCCTCCTCGGCTTGTGCCAGCCGCTCGGAAAGCTGATTTGCCTTGCTCTCCAGCGCCTCGTGCTGGACTAAAATGCCGCTGTCGTTGATCTGCGCCATGGCGTCGTCCAACGGCTTGCGGTTTTCGTCGATGGTCGCCTGTGCAGCGGCGAGCTGTGCCTCTGTGTCCGCCTTCGCCGTCGTGAAGGCAGCCAAGCCGTCGTCATACTGCTTCTGCCCAGCCTCCAGCTCTGCCTTGCTCTGCTCGATCGTTTTCTCTGCCTCGGCGAGCTGTGTCCGCGATGCACTGAGCTGTGCCGCGCCGTTTTCCAGCGCCTGCTTTGCCTCTGCCAGCTCCTCCTCCGCTGCCGCACGCTCGGAGCGGTAGGTCGCCTCGCCCTTGTCGTATTCCGCCTGCGCGTCGGCAAGCTGCGCCCGCGCCTCGTCGACAATGCTGTCGTAGCGGAGCTGTGCCCGCGCCTCCAGCAGCTCCTGCAGCGGGGCGGACATGGCGTTCGCGGCATCGCCGTACGCGTCGGAGTACAGCTCCGTCCCTGCCGT
>URWG01000070.1 GCA_900551495.1 uncultured Eubacteriales bacterium | reverse complement strand
GCTCGCCGGACTCCTCGCCGATCTCGTACATCGGGAAATCGACGATCCAGCAGAATTCGTAGCGCTCGGCGTCCATATGCCCGGGGACTGCCGCGCCGAGCAGCTTACGCAGGACACCCGCCGTCTTTTGCGCCGCAGTCTTTTTGCCCGCCGCCACACCGACGAGGCAGCCGGGCTTGAGCTTCAGCGCGTCGATTACGGCATCCTTGCGGTCGGCAAGGAACTTCGCAATGCCGCCGCTCAGCTCGCCGTCCGCGCCCAGCTTGAACCACATGGGCTTGCTGCCGGAAATGACCTCGGTCTCGGCAACGAGCTTGTCGATTGCCTTCCGCGCCAAATCGCAGTTCTCCACGACGATCGCCTTGACGGTGTTACCCTCGGCGAAGGGCGCGAAGTCGATCCCCTGCACGAGCGCGGTGATGTCCTCGACCACAAGGTCAATGCGCAGGTCGGGCTTGTCCGAGCCGTACTTTTCCATCGCCTCCAAATAGGGGATGCGGCGGAACGGCGCGGAGGAAGCAATGTTATATTTACCGTATTTTGCAAAAATCGGGGGCAGGACATCCTCCAGCACGGCAAACACGTCGTCCTGGTCGGCAAACGCCATCTCCATATCGAGCTGGTAGAACTCGCCGGGGCTGCGGTCGCCGCGGGCATCCTCGTCGCGGAAGCACGGGGCGATTTGGAAATAGCGGTCGAAGCCCGAGGTCATCAGAAGCTGCTTGAACTGCTGCGGCGCCTGCGGCAGGGCGTAGAACTTGCCGGGGTGCTTGCGGGCGGGGACAAGGTAATCGCGTGCGCCCTCGGGGGAGGAGACGGTCAGGATCGGGGTCGTGATCTCAAGGAAGCCGTGCTCGGTCATCGCCTGACGCAGCGCGGCGACCACGTTGCTGCGCAGGACGATGTTCGCCTTGACCGCGGGATTGCGCAGGTCAAGGTAGCGATACTTCAGACGCACGCTCTCGTCGGCGTCGCGGCTGCGGTTGATCTCGAAGGGCAGCTCGTTATAGCGGCAGCGGCCGAGAATTTCGATCTTTTCGGGGACGACCTCGATCTCGCCGGTGGGGAGCTTGGAATTCTTGGAGGCGCGTTCGCGGACGACGCCCTCAACGGAAATCGTGGACTCCTTGTTCAGCCCCTTGATGATCTGCATCATCTCCTCGGTCTCGACGACGATCTGCGTCGTGCCGTAGAAATCGCGAAGAACGACGAAGGCAAAATTGCTGCCGACCGTGCGGACGTTTTCCATCCAGCCGACGAGCTTTACGGTCTTTCCGGCGTCGCTCAGCCGCAGCTCGCCGCAGGTATGGGTGCGGGATTGGAACATATTACATTACCTCTCTTTGTAGATTGGGTTTTTGACATTTTTTCGGTCCCCGTCCGGTGGCTCCTCTGTGTAAAGGGCAGGCGTTCGCGAGCGCCGGAGGGATTGAGCGGGGGGTGTTACAAGTTCGCCGAGGGTCGGGCGGATTCGGAAGGTTGCCCTGCGCAATCCCTCAGTCAGCCTCCGGCTGACAGCTCCCTTTGCACAAGGGAGCCTCGGGGGTGCGTACCTTTGAGGTTCACTCGCGGATGACGGGGAGATCCTTGCCCGCGGCGACGGCGGCGGAAATCAGGTCGGCGGCTTCGGCATAGCTCAGGAGCTGCTGCTCGCCGCTCGTGAGGTCCTTGACGGCGCATTTTTGCTGCGCGATCTCGTCCTCGCCGAGGAAAATGACATAGCGGATGCCGAGCTTGTCGGCGTATTGGATTTTCGCCTTGAACTTCTTCTGCTCGCAGTAAAGCTGCGTCCGCAGATCGCGGCTGCGCAGATAGGTCGCCAGCTCGATGGCGGGCGCGAGGTCCTCGCTCATGGGGACGATCATGCAGTCGGCAGGCGCGGTGGGCAGGTCGGGATTCAGCAGCCCCTGATCGTCCAGCACGAAGAACAGGCGCGTCAGACCGATGGCGACGCCGACGCCGGGCAGGCTGCGGTCGGTGTAGTAGGCGGCAAGGTTGTCATACCGTCCGCCGGCACAGATCGCGCCGATCTCCGGATGGTCGAGCATCCGCGTCTCGTAGACCGTGCCGGTGTAGTAGTCCAGCCCGCGGGCAATGGTCAGATCGACGGCGAAGCTCTCCTCCGGCACGCCGAACGCGGACAGATAGCGCACGACGGTCGAAAGCTCGTCCAAGCCCGTGTCAAACTGCTCGTCGCGCCCGCGATACTGCTCCAGCGAGGCAAGGACCGCCTCGTTCGTGCCGGTCGCGGAGATGAAGCGGAGGATCTCCTCCGCCTTGTCCGACGGAACGCCGAGCGTCTCGACCAGCGTCGCCTTCACCTTCTCGGGACCGATCTTGTCGAGCTTGTCCACGGTGCGCATGATGTCGCCGGACTGCTCGGTCAGCCCCAAAATGGCATAAAAGCCGTTGAGAATCTTGCGGTTATTGACGCTGATGCGGAAGCGCTTCATGCCGAACGCGGAAAAGACCTTATAAATGATCGACGGGATTTCGGCTTCGTTAATGATGCTCAGCTTGCCGTCGCCGATGATGTCAATATCCGCCTGATAGAATTCGCGGAAACGCCCCCGCTGCGCCCGTTCGCCGCGGTAGACCTTGCCGATGGCATAGCGGCGGAAGGGGAACGCCAGCTCATTTTCGTGCAGGGCGACATATTTCGCCAACGGGACGGTCTGGTCAAAGCGGAGCGCCAGATCGGAATCGCCCTTTTGAAAGCGATAGATCTGCTTCTCCGTCTCGCCGCCGCCCTTGGCAAGCAGCACCTCCGCCGCCTCGATGGTCGGCGTGTCGATGGGCGTAAAGCCGTAGAGCGCAAAGGACTTGCGCAAAATTTCCAGCATCCGCTCCAGCTTCTGCTGCGGCGCGGGCAGCAGCTCCATAAAGCCGGAGAGGGTACGCGGTTTCAGTTTTTCCATTGTAACGCTTTCCTTTTATGCTTCAAAAATCAGTTCTTCCAAGGTATAAAATCCCGCGGGCTTCTCCGCGAGTGCCTGTGCCGCACGGAGCGCACCGGCGGCAAAGACCTTGCGGCTCTGCGCCTTATGCGTCAATTCAAGCGACTCGTCCTCGCCGAAGAACAGCACGCTGTGTTCCCCCGCGACCGTTCCGCCGCGCAGAGAGAACACGCCGATCTCCTCCGGCTTCCGTGCGCCGCACAGACCCTGCCGACCGTAGACAAGCGTCGCTCTGCCGTCGGGGTCCAGCTCCTGCAAAAGCTGCTTTGCCGTGCCGCTCGGGGCATCGACCTTCCGATGATGGTGCAGCTCGACCAGCTCCTTGTCCCAATCGCGCAGGGCGGGCGCGAATTGCCGCACCATCCGCTTCAGAATCGCAATGCCGGTGCTGTAATTTGCCGTCCAGATCACGGGGACAAGGCTCGAAAGCTCCCGCAGCACGACAAAATCGGGGGCGGTAAAGCCGGTCGTGCCGCTCAGAAGCGGCGTGCGCGTCCGACGGACATATTCCGCAAGCTGCGGCAGCGCCCCGACTCCCGAAAAATCAATGCAGACGTCGGCTTTCGGCGCGGTCCGATAGACCTCGGGCGCGGTCACGTCGGCGCGTCCGACAATCTCCCAGCCGCGCTCGTTCGCCAGCGCCTCAACCATATGCCCCATCTGACCGTAGCCGCTCAGAAACAGCTTCATCTATGCGTCCTCCCGCACGGGCAGCCCGACCTCGCGCATGAGCTTTGCCAGCTTTGCGCGGTTTTCCGGTGCCATCGGGTACATCGGCATCCGGAAGCTGCCCGCCTTCAGCCCCATCAGATTCATCGCTTCCTTGACGGGGATGGGGTTGACCTCCATAAACAGACCGTTGATGAGGTCGAGGCAGCGGAGCTGTTCGGCAAGCGCCTTGTCCCGACGCCCCGCGAGCCAATCCGCAACCATATCGTGTACCTCCTGCGGCATGATGTTCGCCCAAACGGAGATCACGCCCGACGCACCCACGGACAGCAGCGGGACGGTGATGTCGTCGTTGCCGCAATACATTGCAAAATCGTCCGACAGATACCGCGCAATCTTCATCGCATAGCTCATGTCGCCGCTTGCCTCCTTAATGCCCATAACGTTCGGATGGACGGACAGACGGCGCACGACGTCGGGTGAAATCTTACAGCCGGTGCGTCCGGGGACGTTGTAGAGAATGATCGGCGCGGTGGCAGCGTCGGCGGACATCGCAAAGTGACGGTACATGCCCTCCTCGTTGGTCTTGACATAGTACGGGCTGATGCACAGCAGCGCATCGGCGCCCATTTCGGAGTAGAGCACGCTTTTATGCTTCTGCATTTCGCTGGAATTCGAGCCGGCGCCCGCAATGACGGGGACGCGGCGGTTGACCTGTGAGATCACGGTTTCGACGGTCTTGACGTCCTCCTCCAGCGTGGTAGAGGCAGTTTCGCCGGTGGTGCCGAGCACCAAAATGCCGTCGGTGTGGTTGGCAATGTGCCAATCGACCAGCTCGCGCAGACGACCGAGATCGACCGAGCCGTCGGTATTGAAGGGAGTTACCAGCGCAACAACGGAGCCTGTGATTTTTTTCATTGAAAACCCTCCTGTTCGTTCGTCATTCGGATACTCTTCCGTCTACACAATATCATTTTTTCGGCGAAAATGCAAGGGGAACTCAGCGGAAGCGCGGATTAATACTGATTCTTGATTAAAATATTTCATCAAGAATCCCATGTGCTACGCACACTCGCATCGTGCGAACGCACGATGCGCCGTCTCATGCAGAATCTGACGCGCCTTTGGCGCTATAAAAAGCTTTCAAGCTTTTTAACAGATTCTGGTATAATACAGATAGCCGTACTCGTCGCGGACGGTGCGGATGAACAGCGCGATGTCCTCCGGCAGACCGGCGCAGTCGGCGCCGCAGACCTGCTCGGTGAACAGGCGGACGCGGATCTTGCCGCCCTCGAGGAAGCAGAAGCCGTAGTTCTCGGAATCGTCCATGTCCTTCTCGGTTTGGAAGATGGTGAACTTATCCTTGCACGGCTGCGCGTTGTACGGGCAGAAGGCGGTGCAGTTGCCGCACTCGTTGCACATCTTGTCCACATGGAGGATCTCGGTTCTGCCGTCGGGCAGGCGGATCACGACGTTTGCGCGGTTCGGGCAGACATCGGCGCAGTTCTGGCAGACGGTGTTGCAGTCCAGGCAGCGCTCGCCCTCGCACTTGACGTCCTTCGCCATGGCGAGGATGCCCTTCTTCGCGACCGCCTCGGCGACCGTCGGATAGGCGGCGTCGGGGATTTCGGACTCGTGCTTCCTGCCGATGACGATTTCCGCAAACCTCGCGGCGTCGGCAATGCCCTCAACGACCGTCGCAGGACCGCGGTGGCAGTCGCCGGCGGCATAGACGCCCTCGACGTTGGTTTGGAATGCGGGACCCTTACGGCCCATTTCAATGCCGTTTGCAGCCATCAGGTCGGCATCGACCTGCTCGCCGACCGCGGAAATAACGAGATCACAGGGGATTTCGACCGTCTCGCCGGTGGGAACGGGGCTTCTTCTGCCCGAGGCATCCGGCTCGCCGAGCTTCATCTTGCTGCAGATCAGCTTGCCGTCCTTCTGCTCGACGGGCGCGACCAGCTCAAGGAATTCCACGCCGTCCTCGATTGCCAGCTCCAGCTCCTCGGCATCGGCGGGCATATACTTCTTCGTGCGGCGATAGACCAGCGTGGAGGACGCTGCGCCCGCGCGCTTTGCAACTCTTGCCGCGTCCATGGCGGTGTTGCCGCCGCCGACGACCGCGACGTGACCGAGCTTGCTGCCCTTGCCCGCCTTCATCTCCTCAAGCCAGTCGATAACGCCGCGCACATTGCCGGCGATGTCGAGCTTGCCCGCCTTCCATGCGCCGACGGCATAGAGGATGTGGGTGTAGCCCTGCTTTTTCAGCTCCTCGACGGAGGGGGCTTCGGTGTTCAGACGGACCTCGGCGCCGTAAGCCATCATCAGGGCGATGTCCTTGTCAATGGCTTCGTGGCTGATACGGAATTCGGGGATGACGTGACGGACGATGCCGCCGAGCGCGTTCGTGCGCTCAAAGATCGTGCACTCCACGCCGGCGCGACCGAGGAAGTACGCCGCCGCAATGCCGGTCGGACCGCCGCCGATGATGGCAGCCTTCTTGCCCTCGACCTTGGCGGGCTTCTTTACGGACGCAAGCAGCGCGTCGTAGCCGTTTTCGGCAGCGAGGAGCTTGGTAGCGCGAATCTGAACGGCTTCGTCGTAGAAATTGCGCGAGCACTTGCCCATGCAGCGGTGGGCGCAGATGGTGCCGGTGATGAACGGGAGGGCATTCTTCTCGGTGATGAGCTTGAGCGCCTCGTTATACAGCCCCTTCCTACACAGCTCAATGTACTCGGGGATGTCCTGCGCGATGGGGCAGCCGCCCTTGCAGGGAGCAATGTAGCAATCCATCCAAGGCACGCGCTCCTCGTTCTTGCGGGAGGGCAGCGGCTTAACGGGCTTGACATGGTGATAATCCGTGCGGCAGTCGAGCGCCATCTTTGCGATCGCGTCGGTGTCGGTGCCGGCAAAGGGCTTGAATTCCATGCCCTCGACCTTCTCTGCCATCTGGACAAGGCGGTTGTAGCCGCCCGGCTTGAGGATGGTGGTGGCGACGGTGATGGGCCAAATACCGGCACCAAACAGCTTGTCGCAGTTGAAGTATTCCGCGCCGCCCGCGAAGGAGATCTTCATCTTGCCGCCGAACTGGGCGGAGATGCGGCGGCACATCTCAATCGTCAGCGGGAACAGGGAACGACCGGACATATACATCTCGTCGTTCGGCAGCTCGCCGCGGGTGGTATCGACGGGGAAGGTGTTGGACAGCTTTAGACCGAATTCCAGCCCGTTCTTGTCCGCCAGCGCCTGCAGACGCTCGAACATCGGAACGGCGTCCTTCCATTGCAGGTCCTCATTGAAGTGGTGCTCGTCAAAGACGATGTAGTCATAGCCCATGCCGTCAAGGATGCTGCGGGCGTCCTTGTAGCCGAGGATGGTGGGGTTGCACTTGACAAAGGTGTTGACCTTCTTCTCGGTGATGAGGTAGGAGGCAATGCGCTCGATCTCATCGGGCGGGCAGCCGTGCAGCGTCGAGAGCGTGACGGAGCGGGACACGCGCGGGGAGATAGCGGCGATAAACTCCGCCTCCTCGGGGAACAGCTCGGTCAGAACCGCCTTGCACTCGGCAAAGATCGGTGCGCGGGTCGCGTCCTTCATGGACTCGATGTAGTTATCGACCTTCTCGCCCTTGATGCCCTCAAGGTCGTAGCCGACGGACATATTGAACACGAAGCCGTCCGGATCGCCGTAGCCCCACTTCTTCGCCATGACCTTCAGAGCGCACCAAGCCTTGATGTACTCGTTGAGCGCCTGACCGACCTCCAGCTCGGTGGACCATTCCTGGTTGTAGCCCTCGTCGTCGGCAAGAATACACGGACGCGGCACGCAGCGGGCAAGCTCCTCGCCGTCCATCTTCTGAACGGTCTTGACCTCAAAGAAGCGGGCGCCCGCGACGTAGGAGGCGATGATGTTCTGCGCGAGCTGGCTGTTCGGACCGGCAGCGGGACCGAAGGGCGTCTCGATCTTCTCGCCGAAGATCGGCAGGGTCTTTGCGGGGTCGGCTTTGTATTCCTTGTGGATACCGAAGATTTCGCCGGACTTTTCGCGCTCGGTAACGACCCAGCGCATCAGGTCCCGGAAGGGGATCGGGTACATTCTTTCTGACATGGGAAAACCTCCTAAGTATGGTAGTATTCATCCGCCGTCCAACGGGCGGGGTTGGTTTGGATGTAGTCTAAAATCCGAAGCTCGTCCTCCGTATTGCGGATAACATGGTCGTAATAGGAGGTCTGCCAAATCGGATTACCACAGGCTCGCGTAACCAATGATTTCAACCCCCGCACGACCGTGTGCAGCGAGGTCCGTGGCTGTGCCGAGTCGTTATATGTGCCTGTTTTCGTCCTCTGCGTAGGGCGGGGTGCCCCCCCCCCGCCGTCGTTCCCCGAAGCATCGGAACTGTTCGGAGGCGTATCGGGCGGAGTTTCGAGAGAAATCAAAAGATGCACATGGTTCGGCATAATAACATACGCCTTGACGGTAACGTCGCGATAGACCGAATCGATATTGCGGATGACCTTATCCACCGTTTCACCAAGTGGGGTAAGCTGCACCTGCGGCGGGGTGTGGGCACCCCGCCCTACGCGGACGGAACATAGAATCTTTCGCTTGTCCTTGGTGCAGATCGTGACGAAGTAATGACCGTTTCGGCGATAGTCGTATTCGCTCAGGCGGGGGTGCTTCCGTTTCGGTGCGGTCGGCTCAGCACTCGCCGTGCGCGTCGTACCTGCAATGGTTCAGGCTGCCCCAAAGCTTCTCCGCTTCCTCGAGGATGTGCGCGTTGACGGCTTCCTCATCGACACCGACCAGCTCGCGGTCCTTCATAAGGACCTTGCCGTTGGCGATCGTGGTCTGGCACTGTCTGCCGGTCATGCCGAAGATCATGTGACCGTCGATGTTCGCGTCGGAGAACGGAGTGTAGGGCTTGTAATCCATAACGATCACGTCCGCAGCCGCGCCCGCCTCGAGCACGCCCAGCTTATCCGGGAAATACTTCGCGCCGATGAGGGCGTTGTTCTTAAAGAGCATATCCGTGACCTCGCACCAGCCGACGTTCGGCAGGCAGGCGTTCTGACGCTGCGCCGGAAGAGCGACCTTGATGGACTCCAGCATATCGTTGGTGTAGGCGTCGGTGCCCATGCCGAGCAGCACGCCTGCCTTGTAAAGCGGCAGAACGGGGCAGGTGCCGACGGCGTTGCCCATGTTGGACTCGGGGTTGTTGACAACCATCGTGCCGGTGTTCTTAATCAGCTCGATCTCGGCGGTGTTGACGTGGATGCAGTGACCGAGGATGGTCTTTTCGCCCAAAATGCCGTGGTCGTGCAGACGCTGCACGGGGCGGCGGCCGTAATTTTGCAGGGAATCGTAAACATCGTTCATGCCCTCGGAGACATGGATGTGATAGCCGGTCCT
>URWG01000069.1 GCA_900551495.1 uncultured Eubacteriales bacterium | reverse complement strand
CAAGCGCTCTCCCAGCTGAGCTATACCCCCATACTCGTGCGCTGCTCTCCAGCGCACGAGTATTATAACAGATGCCGATCAAAAATGCAACACTTTTTTACAAGTTTTTTTATTTCTTTTCCGCGGCAGGAACTGTCGAAAAACGCAATTGCAGCCCGAGGCAAAAGCATCGGGCTGCGAAAAGGGGAGTGGGCTTATTTGGAGGGCTTGCGCGGATGACCGAAATAGAATGCGGAAACCAGCCCGGGACCGGTGTGGGCGCCGATGGTTGCGCCGATGGTAGAATAAAAAATATCCTTGAAGCCGACGGCTGCCTTGATCTGCTCGGCAAAGCGGGTTGCTTCCTCGAGCACGTCGGCATGGCTGATATAGAGTGTTTGCGAAGCGGGGTCCACGACGTCCTCTCGAATGATCTCAATGATGCGCTCATAGGTCTTTTTCCTGCCGCGGCACTTTTCAATGACCTTCAACTCGCCCTTGTCATTGAGATTCAGAATGGGCCAAATGTTTAAGGCACGGGCAATGACAAGCCCGGCACGGCTGACACGACCGCCGCGATAGAGATATTCCAAATCACCGGTCGTGTAGTAAGGGTTCGCACGGTGGCGCAGCTCCATCAGCCGATCAACGCAGTCCTGCGGCGTTGCACCGGAATCACGCATTTTGACGGCTTCAAGGGCGAGCATACCGTAAGAGAGACAAGCGCCGAGCGAGTCGATAACGTGAATCTCCGCGTCGGGGTACTCCGGAAGGAGCTGCTCGCGTGCAAGCAGTGCATTCTGATAGGAGCTGGAGATGCCGGTTCCCATAGCGAGATGGACGATCGGGAGCTTTTTCTCCAACAGCGGAGTCCATAATTCGAGGTAGTCGCTCATATTTGCCGCACTGGTACGGGCAACGGAGCCCGCCTCCATCTTCCGATAGAATTCCTTCTGGTCCTCGGGACGCATGGTGTCGGTGCAAAGCTCCCCGTCCATGGTATATTTCATCATGAGCACATAGATCTCATGCGCTTGGCAGACATCCAGCGGCAGGTCACAGCCGCTCTCGGTCGCTACGATAAATTTTTGCATGGTGATAATCCTCCTGCGAATCAGTGATGCCCGTATTTTAACGCTTCGGCACCGAAATTGCACCCTCCTCCTGCGGGTAGAGCAGTAAATGTATTGTAGAATTCGACTCTACTCACAGTAGAGTTCTTGAAAATCAAGGCGTTGCGGCAGCAGTATATATTAACGCAGACGGACGAGCGCCGCACAGCTTAATATGCACATTCACAGGAAAAAGAATACCGCTTGTGTCAAAAACGGATGTCGGCGGTCGCTGAGTCACACTTTTTGGACCATGGCATAACATGGAATGAGCTTGATGCTCAATGAAAAACAGGAGGTTCTGATTATGAATTGCAATAACGGAATGGGTAGCTGCTGGTGGATCATCATCCTTATCCTGCTCTTCAGCTGCTGTGGCTGCGGGAACGGCACTCTGCTCAACAGCGGTTGCGGCAACAGCTGCGGCTGCGGCAATAGCTGTGGCTGTGACAACGGCTGCGGCTGCTGATACCGCGTAAAAATCCTTAGCGGGAGGGGGCGAAAGTCTCCTCCCGCATTTTATATATTGTTCTTTGCGTGCTTCCGAGCAAGATGCAGCCTGCGTGTTACGAAATGCGGGTAGAAATTCGCGGAAGAATGTGCTATAATTAGTTTGTATTACCCGCGAGGAGGCAGAATCAATGTACGATGAACAGAAAAAAGACCGCGACTCGGTACAAAGAAAGAGCGGTACAATGGGCGCAGGCGCGTGCCTGTTGTCACTGTTAGGCTTGTTTTTACTGGCGGCAGCGGCGATGATCGCTTTGATCGCGTTTCGTGAGGCTTCGCTGACAGCCGGAAAAATCACCGCCGCAAGAATCCTTCTGCTGATTGCCGCAGTGTCCGCGCTTGCTGCGATTATCGTTTCTCTGATCGCCTTTTTCCGCAAGCGACAGAAGAAGGCTCTTGCCGCTGTTTCGACGGTGCTGGCGCTGCTGATATTTGCCGTCTCCTTCGGCGCGACCTATGCGTATGAATATATGATCGGCGGGCTGGAGAACGATAACGCGTTATCCGACGTTTCCGATCAGGAGCTGCAAATCCGTCAGCCCGACAGCGACGGGCGGATCAACCGCGAGACGGAGCTGCCCCAAGAGACACTTTCTCCCGAGGAGATCATGGACAGCATTGATATTGAGCAGGTCGAGTGGGAGTACCTGACGGATGAGGACATCCCGCAGGAGGCGCTGGACAAGATGAAAAAGCCCGAAGCCGTGAACCACAGCTTCCTGCTGGAGGGCTCGGAGCAGATCTCCAATTTCCTCCTGCTGGGGCTTGACGCGAAGGGCTCGTCCGACACGATGATCGTTTTTTCGCTCGACCGCGTACATCATAAGATCAAAATGACCTCGATCGCCCGCGATTCCTATGTGATGATCCCCGCATGGGGCTCATATGCGAAGCTGAATTATGCCTATAACTGGGGCGGTCCCGAGTGGACGATCGCGGCGATCAACTATAATTTCTCCCTGAATATTACCGATTATATCGCCGTCGATATGGATCAGCTCACGCAGATTATTGACTTGGTCGGCGGCGTCGATTTGGAGCTGAGCGATGCGGAGGCGTCCTATCTCGGCGTCCCGAGCGGAAAGAACCATTTTGACGGCACGCAGACGCTGTCCTATTCGCGCATCCGTTACCTTGACAGCGAGGAGGCGCGGACCGGCAGACAGCGGAAGGTGCTGACCTCGATTCTGCACTCCGTGATGAATATGGACCTGTCGGACTACCCGACGTTTATTCGGAGCTGCCTTTCCATGTGCCGTACCTCCTTTGACTCAGGCGAGCTGCTTTCGCTGGCTGCCGAGGCGGCTGCGGGCGGGTATTCGATTGAGCAGTACGCGCTGATCGGCATGATGGACTACTGGGGCGGAAATCTCGGCGACGAGCAGTATTTCTATGTCGTCTATGATCTCAACCGCGCCAGTGACACGCTGTATCGGATCATCTATGAGGATCTGTACGTTTCCGGCTATATGGACCCGGGGACGGAGGAGCAGCCGTGACGTTTTATCGACGTTTTTCGCGCGGAACAACCGAATTTCGGGAGTTTTTTATCGAACAAGTGCGAGAAAACCGTTCAAAACCGACGAAATCAAGAAAAACCTGTTCGGTTCTGTCGGATTTTATCGAACAAAAACAATAGCGGACAAGCGCTCGGTGTGTTTCAATGGAGCGGAGAGGTGATTCGCTTTGAAGAAACCGGTTCGGACGGAGCGCGTGCGCTGCGACAACGGAATGTCCGCTGTGCTTCATTATTATTTGCTCCGCGACCGTTGTTTCGGAGTCGGCGTTGAGATGCTGCGGGGCGGGGAGCGCACGGAGGCTGTGCTGCGAAATCTCGGGACGGACGAGCGTGCGGTCCGAGCTTTCCTGCATCGCATGGCGGAGAATACCGTGACGCCCTGCACCCTGCGGGAGATTTGGGAGGAGCAATTTGCCGCGGCTGATATGAAAAAAGGATAGACATTTTGTGCTTGATTTGTTAGAATAAACAATATATCGTGCAAAAAGGAGAGATTGCGATGAAATGCCCCTTTTGCGGCTATCAGGAGAGCAAGGTCATAGATTCACGTCCGGCGGAGGAGGGCGCAACCATACGCCGCCGCAGAGAGTGCCTTGCCTGCCAAAAGCGCTTTACAACCTACGAGACGGTCGAGAGTCTGCCCGTCGTCGTGGTAAAGAAGGACAACAGCCGTGAGCCGTTTGACCGCAACAAGATTTTGCGCGGCATGGTGCGCGCCTGTGAGAAGCGACCGGTCAGCATGGCGGATATCGAAGCCGCCGTGACTGAGATCGAGCAGATCGTGCAGAATTCCCTCGAACGCGAGGTCAGCACCGGCAAGATCGGCGAGCTGGTCATGGAGCGCCTGAAGCCTCTCGATGAGGTCGCGTATGTGCGTTTTGCGTCGGTCTACCGTCAGTTTAAGGACATCAACAGCTTTATGCACGAGCTGACGAAGATTTTGGAGGAGAAATGAAACACGCAATCGTAGCGCTGTCGATCATTCTTGCCGTTTTGGTCGTGATCGCAGGCATTTTGCTGTTCGGGCTTGACGGAATGACGACGGAGGAGCCGCCTGCATCTACTATCGCGACCCTTCTGATTACCGAGGAACCGACTGCGGTGCCGACCGAGCCGACGACCGAGGCACCAACGGAGCCTGTGTTGACCGAGAGTGTCGGGAGCTATGTTCTTGACGGTACGACGCTGACGGCGTACACGCTGGACGGCGTTGACGTGGTTGCGGCGGAGGACTTTCTGACCGCTGCGGGCTTGGACGAGAGCGGCAGCGCGCACGCTTCGGACAAGGCGCTGGTGCAGCTTACCGACGGCGCGGTGACGCTGGGAGAGACGACCTTTGACACTGCGGTTGACGGCGTTGTGTATCTTCCGATCGCTGCGGCGGCGGAGGCGATGGGCTATCCGACCTACGAGCTGGACGGGACGACGTATTATACCCCCGCCGCGCGGCGCTTTACCCCGACGCCCGATGTCAATGTTCCCGTGCTGATGTACCATGCGGTCAGTGACGACCTGTGGGGCATCGACGAGCTGTTTGTCAGTCCGTCGAGCATGGAGGAGCAGCTCAAATACCTCACCGAAAACGGCTATGAGGCGATTTGGTTCGAGGACTTGGCGCATCTTGAGGACTACGAGAAGCCGGTCATCCTGACCTTTGACGACGGCTATGACGACAACTACACGGAGCTGCTGCCGCTGCTGCAAAAGTATCAGGTCAAGGCAACGGTATTCGTGATCGGCAACGCTCCCGGTGTGATACCGCATAAAATGACGCCGGAGCAGGTACGCGAGATGGCGGATTCGGGGCTTGTCTCCATTCAGAGCCACAGCTACACCCATGAGGACATGGATGCCATGGACGAGGCGACGACGGAGTACGAGCTGTCCGAGAGCCAAAAGGCGATCACGCGGCTCACGGGCAGAGTGCCGTATGTGCTGTGCTATCCGACGGGAAAGTATAACGACTGGACGCTGAAGCACATCGGAGAGTACTACAATTTCGGTATCAAGATGGTCGGCGGGCAGTATAATACCTCGGACGATCCCTTCTTGGTCAACCGCTACTATGTCTCGCGCTACACGGACATCTATGGGTTTGCCTCCTATCTTTCAAACGCAGGAAAATAAAAAATGAAGCTCTGATGACATCGGCGGTTTTGTCGATTTCATCAGAGCTTCTTTCGTTTATTTATTCCGCTTCAACGACCTGTGCGTAACCATCGTCGGCGGCAATGAGCGCGTCATATTCCTCCTGCGTGATAAAGCCGCTGCGGAGATTTGCCTCTAAATTTTCGTGGTAGGTGCGGCGGAAATAATCCGGATCAAGCGGGAATTCGTCCGCACGCTTCAGCAGCGTTCCCTCGGTCAGCAGCGCACCCGAGCGCGAAAGATATTCCTCGCCGGTCTGTTCATAAACGCCCTGTGTCGTGCCGAGAATGTAGTAGCTGTCGTCGTCGGGATAGTAGCTGCCGCCGTAATTCGGTTGGAAGAGGAAAAGAAGATAGCTCTTTCCGACCTCCAAGGATTCATTCGGCTCGTAGTTTGCCGACTCCGTGCCGTCATAGCTGCCCTGAACGCGGACAGTCACGGTATCGGAGGCATCGCCGCGATAGACGCGACCGACGGTGAGGGCATAATCCGTGCAGTATCGCTCACCGCCGCCGGGGGAGACGAGCTTTACCGTGCGTCCCGATTCGACGGTGCCGCCGACGATCAGTACGGACTGCGCAAACAGGTCGTCCTGCGACAGCTCGGACGGGGTAGAGAATATCTCGGTCGTGATTCCGTCGTCAACCGTCGGCGGTACGGTGGTCGCGGGCTGCGTGGGCGGCTCGGTGGGCGCTTCCATCGGCACGTTCTCGGCACATCCGCAGAGCAGCAGACCGACAAGGACCGCGAACAGTGCGGAAATTTTTATAATTCGAGACATTTTTGACTCCTTTCTCGTTGGATATGACACTTACAGGGACAGTATACCATAGCTTTCCTCATATTGCAAGTCCCTATCCTGACAGCGAAATGAAATTCCGCCCGCTGTTTTTCTTGCATTTTCCGTGCCGTTATAGTATGATGAAAATAACGAATTGACAGACTTACGGAGGCTTCTATGAAGAATCTGATTTCTCATGTGATCGAGCGCGTAGAGCGCAGGGAAAACGCCGTGCTGTGCACCGTTCTTGCCAGCTCCGGCTCCTCACCGCGCGGTGCCGGTGCAAGAATGGCGGTGTTTTCCGACGGGACGACCCTCGGGACGGTCGGCGGCGGACGGGTGGAGCTGCTCGCGGCGCAGGACGCGGGGCGGATTTTGGACGGCGGCGCGACCTGCCTTCGCGCCTTTGACCTTGCACCCGAGCAGGTGAATTCCATCGGTATGATCTGCGGCGGCAAAGTTTCGATCTATTATCAGCTCGTGACAGCGGCGGAGCTGCCGACGCTGTACGCAATTCGGGCGGCGCTGCAAACGGACGAAAACAGTTGGCTCTATCTCCGCGTCGGGAACGGGGCGGTGGAGCAGTTTTCTCTTGTGACCGCCGAGGAGGGGGCAAAGAAGCCGGAGCTGTTTCAAACCCGCGCCGTCCTCTGCAAGGGTGAGCCGCTGATTTATACCGAACCGCTTGTACAGGCGGGACAGGTCTATGTTTTCGGCGGCGGTCATGTCGGGCAGGCGCTGGTGCCGGTGCTCGCGGGCGTCGGCTTCCGCGTAACGCTGTTTGACAACCGTCCGGAGCTTGCGGATCAGGCGCATTTTCCCGCTGCGGACCGCGTGGTCCTCGGAGACTATCGGAGCATTGCCGAGAAGGTCACACTCAAGCCGCAGGACTACGCCGTTATCATGACGCCCGGGCATCAGTCCGATTTCGAGCTTTTGGAACAAGTGCTCCGTTATCCGCTGCGCTATGTCGGCTGCATCGGCTCGCACCATAAGATTGCCCGCACACAGCAGCTGCTGCGCGAGGCGGGAATCACGGAGGAGGCGATTCAATCGGTCCATTCGCCGATCGGACTGCCGATTTTGGCGCAGACACCGGCGGAGATCGCCATCAGCATTGCCGCGGAAATGATCCGCTGTCGGGCAGAAGCGCTGTGATGCAGGATTGGGACGCCGCTTCCGTTGAATTCATGCGGGATGCGGCGGAATACGGGACGTTTTTCGAGGAGCTGACGGCACGTTTGCTCCCGTGGCTGCCAACCGATGGGCATGTTTGCGACGCCGGCTGCGGGATCGGCGGGCTGGCGCTGGAGCTGAGCCGTCACTGCCGCCTTGTAACGGCGGTAGATGCTGCCGAGGAGCCGATCAACGCGCTTCAAAGCCGCCCGCTGCCGAAAAATCTGCGGGTTTTCTGCGCAGACATTTTCTCTATGTCGGCGCGGTATGACGCGATGGTTTTCTGCTATTTCGGAAGAATACGGCAGATTTTGCAGATTGCCGCACGGCAATGCTGCGGCCGTGTGATCGTTGTAAAGCGGAACTGCCTGGAGCATCGGTTCTCCGCCCGACCTGTCGAACGGTCGGAGCACAGCTTTGACGAGGCGCATACGCTGCTGTCGGAGCTGGGAATCGCGTATCAGAGCGAAATGCTTCAGTTGGAATTCGGTCAGCCGTTTCGTTCGCTCTCGGCTGCGGAGCGATTCTTCTCGCTCTATGACCGCAGCGGTGCGAAGCTCACGCAGGCACAGCTTTCCGAGCGGCTGATACCGACGGATAACGAGGTTTATCCGTATTATCTGCCGATGCAGCGGGACATGGAGCTGTTTGTTTTTGATGCGCGGGAAATACCGCAGGAGTTGATTTGACATGAATGTAGTGATCTGCGGCTGCACAGGCAGCGGAAAAAGCACGGCGATCAAGCGAATCCTTTCCACGTTGGGCGATCCGGTCTACGGCTTTTGGACGGAGAAGCTTGCGCCTGACGAGAGCGGCAGTGCGGCGGTTTATCTGCACGGCTGCCGCGAACCGCTCTGCTACCGCCATCGGATCGGGCTTTGCATCAATCGTCACGCGACGGGCTACCCCGAGGTCTTTGAGGACAGCGGCGTTCGCTTCCTGTCGGATATTCCGAAGGGAGCGCTGGTTTTGATGGACGAGATCGGCGTGATGGAAAATCGCGCGACTGCCTTTCGGGAGGCGGTTTTTGCGATATTGGACGGGGATTACCGTGTGCTGGTTGCCGTCCGCGACCGCTCGACGCCGCTGCTGGACGCGATCCGCCAACATCCGAAAAGTCGAAATCTGACCGCGCAGGAGGCAAACGGCGCATATTTGAGCGAGGCGATCCGTTTGCTGGAGCGTCACGACTGACATTTCTGAAAAGCCCCCGTTTTCACGAGGAAAACGGGGGTTCGATGTATTATAACGCAGTGCCCTTGCGGGGCACAAAAAATCGGCTCATATCGACGCCCTCCAGCTCCAAGAGGGCGATTTTCTTCGCAATTCCACCCGCGTAGCCCGTGAGATTGCCGTTTGTACCGATGACGCGATGGCAAGGGATGATGATGGAAACCTGATTATGACCGACCGCGCCGCCGACCGCCTGTGCGGACATTTTCCCGCCGTTTGCGAGCCGGCGGGCAATATCGCCGTAGGTGATCGTCTGACCGTAGGGGATTTGCAGCAGAATTTCCCACACAGCTTTGCGGAACGGCGAGCCGAACGGATGCAGCGGCGGTGTAAAGCGCGGCTCTTTGCCCGAGAAATAAAGATCAAGCCAACGCTTCGCTTTGCAGAGGATCGGGGTTTCCCGTTCGGTCAGCTCGGCGGGGAGCGTGCCGCCGAAGTATTTCTGGCTGTCGAGCCAAAGACCGGTCAAGCCGACCTCATCCGCTGCAAGAAGCATCCTGCCGAGCGGCGATTCATAGGTTTGCGTGTAAGTCATGGTGTTCTCCTTACCTGCTTGTCTGCGATTTTAATAGCAGCGATAGCCTATTGCAATCATTTGAATCTATACTCTCTCCGCCAAGAAAGCCCCGACCTTTTGGTCGGGGCT
>URWG01000068.1 GCA_900551495.1 uncultured Eubacteriales bacterium | reverse complement strand
TCGCCTCCCTGCGCCGTGAGCACCCCGAGAATTGGCCCGCCGACCTCTATTTGGAGGGCGCCGACCAGTACCGCGGCTGGTTCCAGTCGAGTCTGCTGACAAGTGTCGGTGCGCTGGGCGAGGGTGCGCCCTTCCGCAAGTGCCTGACCCACGGCTGGACGGTGGACGGCGAGGGCAAGGCAATGCACAAGTCCCTCGGCAACGGCGTTGACCCCGCCGACCTCATCCGCGATTTCGGCGCGGACATCGTGCGTCTGTGGGCTGCCTCGGCGGATTACCGCGCCGACGTCCGCTGCTCCAAGGAGATCTTCAAGCAGCTCTCCCAAAGCTACCTGAAATTCCGCAACACCGCCCGCTACTGCCTCGGCAACCTCGACGGCTTTGATGCCAACGACCTCGTGCAGCCGTCCGATATGCCCGAGCTGGACCGCTGGGCGATCACCAAGCTCAACGCGCTGCTCGAAACGGGCTATCAGGCGTATGATAACTTCGAATTCCACGTTCTGACCCACGCGGTCAACGATTTCTGCGTGGTGGAGCTGTCGAGCTTCTATTTGGACATTCTGAAGGACCGTCTGTACTGCGAGTCCCGCAACGGGCTGAAACGCCGCAGCGCCCAGACTGCTCTGTTCCTCATTCTCGACGCGATGACCCGCCTCTACGCCCCGATCCTGCCGTTTACCTGCGACGAGATTTGGCAGGCGATGCCGCACCGCACCGAGGACGATGTGCGCAACGTCGTGCTCAATGAGATGGTCAAGCCCTACACCGCCTACGCGCTGAGCGCAGACGAAATGGCAAAGTGGGACACCCTCATTGCCCTGCGCAGCGATGTCAACAGCGTTTTGGAGGCTGCCCGCGCCGACAAGCGCATCGGCAAGGCGCTCGAAGCCCATGTCGTCCTGACGGCAAACGACGAGGAGAGCCGCGCTGCCGTTGAGACGGTCAAGGGCATGAACCTCGCGGAGCTGTTTATCGTCTCGGACGTTGCCGTTGACGAGCCTGCCCGCGCCGACAGCGTGACCGGCAGCGGCGAGCGCTTCCGCGGACTGCATATTGAGGTCCGCAATGCCGACGGCGTTAAGTGCCCGCGCTGCTGGATGCACTCGACCCGCGCCGATGCCGAGGGACTTTGCCCCCGCTGCGCCGCCGTGCTTGCCGAGCTGTCCGCAGAGGAATAATACAACCCCCGCGTCCGTCTTTTGCACGAACGCGGGGGTTTTAATACCCGACTGCTGCACATGAAATAAAAGCTGCTCCCGATGAGGGGAGCAGCCTTTTTAATACGGCTTTGGGGGATCAATACATACCGCCCATGCCGCCTGCACCGGCTGCTGCGGCAGCGGCTGCGTCGGCAGCGGGATCGGGCTTGTCGGCGACCAGCGACTCGGTGGTCAGGACGCAGGCAGCGATCGACGCGGCGTTCTCCAGCGCGGTACGGGTGACCTTGGTCGGGTCAACGATACCGGAGGGGATCATATCGCAATACGTTGCAGTATAAGCGTTGTAGCCGTAGCCGACCTTGCGGCCGGACTTGATCTTCTCGTAGACGACGGAGCCGTCCACACCGGCGTTCTCGGCGATCTGGCGGATCGGCGCCTGCAATGCCTTGGCAATGATGGCAGCGCCGGTCTTTTCGTCGCCGCTGAGCTTGGCAACGAGCTTTTCGACCGCGGGAATGGCGTTGACGTAAGCAGTGCCGCCGCCGGCAACGATGCCTTCTTCAACGGCAGCGCGGGTCGCGTTCAGCGCATCCTCGACGCGGAGCTTCTGCTCCTTCATGGCAACCTCGGTCTGCGCGCCGACGCGGATGACTGCGACGCCGCCGGACAGCTTTGCCAGCCGCTCCTGCAGCTTCTCGCGGTCGTAGTCGGAGGTGGTGACCTTAATGGATGCCTTGATCTCGTTGACGCGGTTTTTGATCGCCTCGGGGTCGCCGCAGCCGTCAACGATAACGGTATTGTCCTTGTTGACCTTGATCTGACGGGCACGACCGAGATCGGAGATTTGCAGCTCCTGCAGATTGATGTTCAGCTCGGAGGCAGCGTAGGTGCCGCCGGTGAGAATGGCGATGTCGCGAAGCATTTCCTTGCGGCGGTCGCCGAAGCCGGGCGCCTTGACGCAGACACAGTTGAAGCTGCCGCGCAGACGGTTGACGAGCAGGGTGCTCAGAGCGTCGCCCTCAACGTCCTCGGCGATGATAACGAGCTTCTGACCCGCCTTGACGATCTGCTCCAAAATGGGCAGGATGTCCTGAATGGTGGAGATCTTCTTGTCGGTAATCAGAATATAGGGATCGTCCACAACGGCTTCCATCTTGTCGGTATCGGTGACCATATAGGGGGAGATGTAGCCGCGGTCGAACTGCATACCCTCAACGACGTCCAGACCGGTCTCGGCGGTCTTGGATTCCTCGATGGTGATAACGCCGGCGGCGGTGACCTTCTCCATCGCCTCGGCGATCAGCTTGCCGACCTCCTCGTCGCCGGAGGAAACGGTGCCGACTCTTGCGATGTCCTCGCTACCGTTGACAGCCTGCGAGTTCTCCTTGATTGCCTCAATCGCGACATCAACAGCCTTCTGCATGCCCTTGCGCATGACCATGGGGTTTGCGCCTGCGGAGACATTCTTCAGACCCTCGTGTACGATTGCCTGCGCCAGCAGGGTCGCGGTGGTGGTGCCGTCGCCGGCAACGTCGTTGGTCTTGGTAGCGACCTCGCGGACAAGCTGTGCGCCCATGTTCTCAAACGGGTCCTCCAGCTCGATCTCCTTGGCGATGGTCACGCCGTCGTTGGTGATAAGCGGCGCGCCGTACTTCTTGCCGAGGACGACGTTACGGCCCTTCGGTCCGAGGGTGACTTTTACGGTATTTGCAAGGCGGTCAATGCCGGATTGCAGCTTTTTACGGGCGTCTTCGCCGAATTCAATCATCTTAGCCATAATTCAAAAACCTCCTGATTACTCTACGATCGCGAGGATGTCGCTCTGACGGACGATGGAATAATCCTTGTCGTCGAGCTTGACCTCGGTGCCTGCGTACTTGGCGACGACAACCTTGTCGCCGACCTTTACGACCATCTTGACCTCGTTGCCGTCAACGACACCGCCGGGACCGACGGCGACGACCTCCGAAATCACGGGCTTTTCCTTGTTCGCGGTGGAAAGGATAATGCCGGAAGCGGTAGTCTCCATCGCCTCAACGGGCTTGAGCAGCACACGGTCTGCAAGGGGAGTCAGTTTCATTGTACAATACCTCCTATGGTTTCCCATTAAAATATGTGTTTGGTTTAGCACTCAGAGCCGTTGAGTGCTAACATCTATATAATACCCATTTCTTTCCGAAAGTCAAGAGCTAATTGTAAATTTTCTGCGACATTTTTCCCTCCGCTGCGGTTCCCGCTGCCGATTGCGGCTTGGACGCGGCTGCGGTCGAAAAATGTCACAGAAAATTCACAAACCAACCGCTTGACAAACCGCAAAACGGTGGTATCATGAAGAAAAAAGAGTTAGCACTCTAATGGTGAGAGTGCTAAAAAACCGCCGAGCTTTGCAGTCGGGGATTGCGATTCAACCGACCGCAACAGGCAGCGATAAAAAGGAGTGACTGCATTATTATGATGAATACAAATGATTTTACCCAAAGGACCGCACAGGCGCTGCAAGCCGCACAGCAGCTTGCAGCCTCGTATCAGAATCAGCAGATCGAGCAGGTGCACCTGCTGCTGGCGCTGCTGGAGCAGGAGAACGGACTGATCCCCCAGCTTCTGAAGAAGATGGGCGTCTCGACCGAGAGCCTGACCGCAGCGGCACAGGCGGCGGTGGAAAAGCTGCCCGCCGTGACCGGCAGCGGCAGAGACGCCGACCGCTTCTATATTTCGGGCGGGATGGATCGGCTGCTTGCCGCGGCGCAGGAGAGCGCAAAATCCATGCGCGACGACTACGTTTCCGTGGAGCATCTGTTTCTTGCCATGCTTGATACGGCGGATTCGACCGTCAAGCCGCTTCTTGACGACTACCGTATCACGAAGGAGGCGGCGCTGCAAACGCTGCAAGCCGTGCGCGGGACGGCGCGGGTGACCACCGACAACCCCGAGGACACCTACGAGGCGCTGGCAAAGTACGGCACCGACCTTGTAAAGAAGGCGCGCGACAAGAAAACAGACCCCGTGATCGGTCGTGACGAGGAGATTCGGAACGTCATTCGGATCCTCTCCCGTAAGACCAAGAACAACCCCGTTCTGATCGGCGAGCCGGGCGTCGGCAAGACCGCTATCGCCGAGGGCTTGGCGCAGCGGATCGTGCGCGGCGACGTGCCGAAATCGCTGCAGGACAAGACCATTTTCTCGCTGGATATGGGCGCGCTGATCGCGGGCGCGAAGTACCGCGGCGAATTTGAGGAGCGTCTGAAGGCGGTTCTGAACGAGGTCAAGGCGTCGGAGGGACGGGTCATCCTGTTCATCGACGAGCTGCATACCATCGTCGGCGCGGGCAAGACCGAGGGCAGCATGGACGCGGGCAACCTCCTGAAGCCCATGCTGGCACGCGGCGAGCTGCACTGTATCGGCGCGACGACCCTCGACGAATACCGCAAGTATATTGAAAAGGACCCCGCGCTCGAACGCCGCTTCCAGACCGTGATGGTCAAGGAGCCGACGGTCGAGGATACCATTGCCATCCTCCGCGGCTTGGAGGAGCGCTACGAGGTGTTCCACGGCGTCAAGATCACCGACCCCGCGATCATCGCCGCTGCGACCCTCTCCGACCGCTATATCACCGACCGCTTCCTGCCGGACAAGGCGATCGACCTTGTGGATGAGGCGTGCGCCATGATCCGCACGGAGATGGATTCCATGCCGACGGAGCTGGACGTGATCCGCCGCAAGATCATTCAGATGGAAATCGAGGAGGCGTCGCTCAAGCACGAGGACGACGAGCTTTCCAAGGCACGGCTTGCCGAGCTTCGCAAGGAGCTTGCCGAGCAGCGCGACAGCTTCAACGCCATGAAGACCCAGTGGGAGAACGAAAAGAACGCCATCGGCAAGGTGCAGCAGCTCCGCGAACGCATCGAGCAGCTCGGCGCCGAGATCGAAAAGGCGGAGCAGAGCTACGATCTGGAGACGGCGGCGCGGCTGAAATACGGCGAGCTGCCCGAGCTGAAGAAGCAGCTTGCCCACGAGGAGCAGCTTGCCCACGACGCGAAGAAGGGCAGCCTCCTGCGGGACAAGGTTACCGAGGAGGAGATCGCGAAGATTGTCGAGCGCTGGACGGGAATCCCCGTGGCAAAGCTGGTCGAGGGCGAGCGCGAGAAGCTGCTGAACCTTGACAAGGTGCTCCATCAGCGCGTTATCGGGCAGGACGAGGCGGTCAAGTCCGTCTCCGAGGCGATCCTCCGCAGTCGTGCGGGCATTCAGGACCCGAACCGTCCGATCGGCTCGTTCCTGTTCCTCGGTCCGACCGGTGTCGGCAAGACCGAGCTTGCCAAGGCGCTGGCAGAGGCGCTGTTTGACGACGAGAAGAACCTTGTGCGTATCGATATGAGCGAGTATATGGAGAAATTCTCCGTCTCCCGTCTCATCGGAGCGCCTCCCGGATATGTCGGCTACGACGAGGGCGGCCAGCTTACCGAGGCGGTACGCCGCAAGCCCTATTCCGTCGTGCTGTTCGACGAGGTGGAAAAGGCGCACCCCGATGTTTTCAATATCCTGCTTCAGGTGCTGGACGACGGGCGCATTACCGACTCGCAGGGGCGCACGGTCGATTTTAAGAATACCATCCTGATCCTGACGAGCAATCTCGGCTCGGAGTACCTGCTTGACGGCATCGGTGCGGACGGCGAGATCAGCGCGGAGGCGCGCGGACAGGTCGAGCAGCTTCTCAAGCGCTCGTTCCGTCCGGAGTTCCTGAATCGTCTGGACGAGATCGTGTTCTATAAGCCGCTGACGCGGGAGAACATCGTCAACATCATTGACCTCCAGCTCGCGGCGCTCAATAAGCGTCTGAGCGAGCGTCAGCTCCGCTGCGAGCTGACCGAGGCGGCAAAGCAGTTTGTCATCGATGCTGCCTACGACCCGCAGTACGGCGCCCGTCCGCTGCGCCGTTATCTGCAGCACACGGTCGAGACGCTGCTGGCGCGGCGCATCATCCGCGGCGACGTTGCTCCGAACACGACCCTGCGTGTCGATCTCAAGGACGGCGCCCTTGTCATCGTTAACTGATACGGATTCTTGATTAAACTATTTCATCAAGAATCCCCTGTGCTACGCACACTTGCATCGTGCAGAATCTGACGCGCCTTTGACGCCGTAAAAAGCTTTTCAGGCATTTTAACAGATTCCGGTATGATATTGTCGGGCGACGGCAAAAAATTAATTTCCGATTTTTGTATAAATATTAAAAATCGCTATGGAAATTTCGCGCCGGACCTGCTATAATCTACGCGGTGAATCTCGGGCTTTCCCGATTTGAGAATAATTGTGTCGAAATCCCCTGTCGGTGTCATTGCGAGGAGCGAAGCGACGCGGCAATCTCCTGGACGCAGTGCCATTCTTTGGATTGCCACAGTTTGCTGCGCAAACTTCGCAATGACAATACAGAAACTTTTGACAGACCGATTGCGTCCCATTTTCGCCCAAAACGAAAACGGGACGCTTTCTGTATTTTTTGTGAATAGTAACGTATACTATATATTAACAGAAAAGGAGAGATCGCCGCTCCGCGCGATCAACAGCAAGCAATGGTAAAATATGTCTTTGTATTAGGCGGTGTCGTGTCCGGACTGGGCAAGGGAATCACCGCCGCCTCCCTCGGCTGTCTGCTCAAGGCGCGCGGATACGCTGTCACAATGCAGAAGCTCGATCCCTACTTCAACCTCGACCCCGGCACGATGAATCCGTTGCAGCACGGCGAGGTCTTTGTGACCGACGACGGCGCGGAGACCGACCTTGACCTCGGGCACTACGAGCGCTTTATCGACGAGCGCCTGACCCGCGGGGCGAACGTCACCTCCGGCAGAATCTACAGCGCGGTGCTGGAAAAGGAGCGGCGCGGCGATTTCGGCGGCGGCACCGTCCAGTTCATCCCGCACATCACAGGCGAGATCAAGAGCCGTTTTTACCGCGGCGAGGAGGGCAAGAATAAGATCGCCATTATCGAGGTCGGCGGCACCGTCGGCGATATGGAAAGCGCTCCCTTCCTCGAAGCCATCCGCCAGTTCCAGAACGAGGTCGGGCATGAAAACGCCATCATTCTGCTCGTGACGCTGATCCCCTATCTGAAAGCCTCGGGCGAGATGAAGACCAAGCCGACGCAGGGCTCCGTCCGCGAGCTGCAAAGCATCGGTCTGCGTCCGGACGTGCTGGTCTGCCGCTCGGACTACCCGCTCACGCCCGACATCCGCAATAAGCTTGCCCTGTTCTGCAACGTCCGCCCGGCGTGCGTGCTGCAAAATTTAGACGCGGATATTCTCTATCAGGTGCCGCTCATGATGGAGCAGGAGCATCTGGCGCAGGCTGTTTTGCAGTGCCTCGGCCTGCCCGACCGCCCCGCCAAGCTTGAGGAGTGGACGGAGATGTGCCGCCGCTGGCAGCAGCCGAAGCAGACGGTGCGTATCGCCCTCGTGGGCAAGTATACCCAGCTTCACGATGCGTATCTCAGCGTCGCCGAGGCGCTCAAGCACGCGGGCTTTGCGCATGATACCGCCGTGCACATCGACTGGGTGGATTCCGAGACGGTGAACGACGAAAATGTTGCGTCCGTGCTCGGCGAGGCGGACGGGATTCTTGTCCCCGGCGGCTTCGGCGAACGCGGCATTGCGGGAATGCTCAGCGCCATCTCCTATGCCCGTCGGAGCAAAAAGCCGTTTTTGGGGCTGTGCCTCGGGATGCAGCTTGCGGTCGTGGAGTTTGCGCGCAACGTCGCCAAGCTGGACGGCGCGAACAGCATCGAATTTGACGCGGCGACCCCGAATCCCGTCATCCACCTCATGCCCGATCAGAAGGGCGTGACCGATTTAGGCGGTACGCTGCGGCTCGGTGCGTACCCCTGCCGCCTTGAAAAGGGCAGCCTTGCCGAGAAGCTTTACGGCGCGGAGCTGATCTCCGAGCGCCACCGCCACCGCTACGAGGTCAACAATGACTATCGCTGCGCCCTTTGCAGCGCGGGAATGCGGTTCTGCGGTCAGTCGCCGGACGGACGCATCATCGAGATGGTCGAGCTGCCCGAGCTGCCCTTCTTCATCGCAACGCAGGCGCACCCCGAGTTCAACTCCCGTCCCACGCGCCCGCACCCGCTGTTTTTGGGGCTGATCTCCGCCGCTCTTGCGGAAAAATAACAGTCTGTCTCCCCGCCCAAAGCGGCGGGGAGATTTTATTTCTTTTCTGCAATTTTTCCATCATTTGCCTTCTCAAATTACAGATTTCTCCGATTCGGGAGAAATTGTGAACTTTTTCTTAAAAAATGAAAAAAACGGTTGATTTTGCGTTTGAAACATCGTACTATATAAATGGACTACAAGGGATGCGGTGTTACGCCCGCCGTTTTGCCGCGTTCAGAGTCGGAATGTTCTATGGAAAGAGGTTATATATCACATGGCAGAAATCGATCTGAAAAAGTACGGTATCACCGGTACCACCGAAATCGTGCACAATCCTTCCTATGAAATGCTGTTCGAGGAAGAAACCAAGCCCTGTCTGACCGGTTATGAAAAGGGTCAGGTCAGCGAGCTGGGCGCCGTGAATGTCATGACCGGCATTTACACCGGCCGCTCCCCCAAGGACAAGTACATCGTCGTTGACGAAAACTCCAAGGACACCGTGTGGTGGACCTCCGATGAGTATAAGAACGACAACCATCCCATGACCGAGGAGACCTGGAACGTCGTTAAGGACATCGCGAAGAAGGAGCTTTGCAACAAGCGCCTGTTCGTCGTCGATGCGTTCTGCGGCGCGAACCACGACACCCGCATGGCGATCCGCTTCATCGTTGAGGTCGCATGGCAGGCACACTTCGTGAAGAATATGTTCATCCAGCCGACCGAGGAAGAGCTGAAGAACTTTGAGCCCGACTTCGTGGTCTACAACGCCTCCAAGGCGAAGGTCGAGAACTATAAGGAGCTGGGTCTGAACTCCGAGACCTGCGTCGCCTTCAACATCACCTCCCGTGAGCAGGTCATCATCAACACCTGGTACGGCGGCG
>URWG01000067.1 GCA_900551495.1 uncultured Eubacteriales bacterium | reverse complement strand
GATGCGCCGTCTCATGCAGAATCTGACGCGCCTTTGGCGCTATAAAAAGCTTTTCGAGCTTTTTAACAGATTCTAAGTATAAGAGAATAAAACAAAATCGCTCAGACGATGCCTTGCATCGTCTGAGCGATTTTTTAGGGGAAGGGGAAGTTTTAACGTGCGGCGATGGAGCAGAGCGCCTCGTGAATGGCGCGGATATTCTCCAAGGGAGTCGCCGTGGGCAGCTCGCAGCCCGGCATAAACAGCGCCCGATGACCCGCGGCAAGCTCGGCGCTGCGCTCAATCGCCGCCTTTGTATGCGCGGCGTCGCAATCGAACACGTCCGCGACGGGGTCGATGTTGCCGTTGAGGACGCAGCGGTCGCCGACGGCCGCAAGTGCGGCGGGAAAATCCGTCGCATGGTCGATGTCGATGATATACGCGCCGCACTGCATACTCTCCGGCAGGATCGCAAAGGTGTTGCCGCACATATGCAGCCGCCCGCCGATGCCGCGGACCTTCATTTCCTCAAACAGCGCCCGATGCAGCGGCAGGATGAACTCGCGGTAAGCGTTCGGCGACAGCAGGGATGCCACGGGGTCGGGAACGTAGATGTAACGTGCGCCGACCTTTGCCAGCTCGCGCACACTGTCGAGCAGGGTCTCGGTAACGATGCTCAGAAGCGTGTGAACGCACTCCGGCTCGTCAAACAGATCGACCATCAGGTCCTCAACGCCGCGCAGATTACCCGCGACCGTTGCCGGTCCGACGATCGCGCTCATGGGATAGATTTCGGACTCGGCTTTCAGCGCGTAGGCAGTCGCGTCCACGATGTCGCGCACACGCGGAATGTCGGCAACGCGAAGCGGCTTGAGCTTGTCAACATCGGTAATGTCCGTAAGTCCGGGCTGAATGACCGTGGGAAGCCCAGCGGCGGTGTATTGCAGCACGGTGCCGTAGCCCTCCGCCTCGCGGGAAAGGTCCGAGGCGATCTGAACATAATCGAGAGAAAGGTCCTTTGCCGCAAGGATCGCGCCCTCCGCCATTGCGATCGGGTCCTTGCAGTAGCGCTCCAAATCGATGCCGTTGTAACGCGTTATGACGCTGCCGACAATGGTCAGGTTGGGCAGACGGTCAACGCTCTGACCTGCGTAAAAGGCATCCAGCCGTTGCTTAGAATTCATGTGTTGTCCTCCTATTCTTCCTCGTCGCCGAGGAACATATGTTCAATATAACGTTCGTTAAACAGTGGGTCGCCGGATAACGTGACGTGCTGCGCATAGGCTGCGATCTGCGCTGCCCGTGTACGGCGCGGTCCGCTCAGCAGCAGCTCGACGGCGCCGCTGAGTGCGGCATTGCCGATGACCCGCATACGTCCGAGCAGCTCCGTGGGCAGCAGTCCGATGTCGGCGGCGCTTTGCAGATGCAGGTGACTTCCGAAGCCGCCCGCGATGTAGACCGCCTCTATCTCCTGCGGGGCGACCGCCGCCTTTTGCAGCAGCACGTCGATGCCTGCGGCAATGGCAGCCTTTGCAAGCTGAACCGCTCGAATGTCCTGCGGCAAAAGCCGCACGGTTTCACAGAGGGAAAGCCCGCCCGGGGCAACGGCACCGCTCGGAGCGATCTGCCCCAGCGCCAGATATACGGCAACCGCATCGATCAGACCGGAGCCGCACAGACCGATCGGGGCGGCGTTTGCGATGGTGTGCAGACGCACAACGCCGTTTTCCGCCCAAACGCGGTCGATCGCACCGCCGACGCTTCCGCAGCCGCAGGAGATCCCTGCGCCCTCAAAGGCGGGACCGGCGGCGGTGGAGGTCACAAAGAGCGTCCCGTTATGCCAGAGCGCAAGCTCGCCGTTTGTGCCGATGTCGCACAGCAGCGCCGTCCGATTCACATCGCACATACGGCTTGCAAGAACGGCACAGGGGATGTCTGCGCCGACAAAGGCGTTCATACAGGGCGGCAGCAGCGCCTGCCGTCCGAGGATTTCGGCGGTTTCGCCGAATAGAGTGTCGGCTTGAAAGGGGGCGCGGGAGAGACTCGTCGGGTTGCGTCCCGTCAGCAGATAAAGCATTGTGGTATTGCCGGTCAGAACCAGCGTTTCCACGTCCTTTTCCGCAAGCTGTGCCTGTGCGCAGCACTGCCGCAGCAGCGTTTCCAGCGCACCGAGGATCATTTCCCGCAGACGTTGCTGCTGCCCGTGGAGGGCGGCGCTGATGCGCCCCATCACGTCGGCGGCAACGGCGGTCGCCTCGGCAAGCAGCGTGCCGCTGCCGATCCGATAAAGCTGGACGGCGAGGGTGGTCGTTCCGATGTCCGCGACCAGCGCATATTTACCCGGCAGCGGAGCCTCCGGCGTAATATCGGTCTGCTTTGCCGTTTCAATCTGCTCCAGCGCGTCGTTGTTCGGCAAAAAAACCTCGGCGTCGCCCAGCAGTACCGCCTGACAGGACAGACGCTTGCCGAGCTTCCGCTCCTGCACGTTCGGCGCGGAGACCTTGCCGCGCAGCTCGACCGCGCATTTTCCGCAGACGCCCCGCCCGCCGCACGGATGCAGCGCGTTCAGTCCGACCTCCGCCAAAACGTCCGCCAGCGCCGTCGGCGCGATAAAGGAGAACCGCCGGACGGTATCGCCGCGGTGAACGATCAACTGTGCCATGATTTCCTCCGTATGATCAGGGCAGGAGCACCAGCCCGAAATAAGTCACCGTGTTTTGCCCGTTGATGTAGCGCAGCGGGGTTGAGTGCGTCGTGTTGTAGACGTCGATGCCGCAGCCCTCGAGCGACAGCAGCGCCCGATCGGGAAAACGGCACGGCTCCGGCTTGGCGCATTTTTCGCACAGACGGCAGCCGCCGCAGCTCAGATGCAGGACCTTTGCCCGCAGCTCGGCGGGGAGAGCGGCATGGATGCGCTGGCTGAGCTGTGCGTGTGCCTGTCCCGCCGCGAGCATTCCTTCAATGTCGAAGCTGTCCTCAAGCTGCCCGATGGACTGGTAAAGAATGCCGCCGTCGAAGGTTTTGACCCGCCGCATCAGCACTTCAATATCGCCCGCGTCCGGCGGGCACATCCAGCATCTGCCGTAGCAGCCGCATTGATTCGTCTCGCAGATACGGCGAAACTCCGCGCTGAGGACGACCTGCTCGCGGCGAATATCGGCAGCCTTTGCAGCGCCGCAGTCTAAGGTCAGCTGTAACAGTTGCGCTCTTGTCATTGTCCGACCCTCCAAAGCGTACGCAGCAGGCGGCGGTCCAGTCCGCGCCCGATGAAGTTCAGCACGGGCTGTGTTTCCTCCGCGGCAGGGCTGTAGCCGATGCAGCCGGGCGTACAGTTCACGCGCCAGCAGCCCTGTGCGGCGGCGACGGTGCCCTTGATGCGGCTGACCGCGCCGACCTCGGGACGGACCGAGCGTTCCAGCACCTGCCGCAGCTCTTCCTCGGAGTAAACGCCGTTCGGAGACAGACAGGCGCTTTGGAACATTGCCGCGTGGTCAAAGCGTCTGCGCGTATGCGCCCGCTCGACCGTTCCCGCCGCCTGCATTGCCGAAAACCATGCGTCGTCCTCCAAGGTGTCCCACGGCGCGGTCCAGCCGGCGGGCAGGGGAGAGAGCGCCGCGATACAGGCACGGGCGGCGTCCAGCTCCTCCGCATCGGCGTACTGCGCCTTGCTGACGACGACGCTTCCGGCTGCAAACAGCTCGCTTTCGAGCACGGCGCGGTCCTCCTCGCTCATTGCCGCCGCAGCCGGCGGGTCGAGGACGCAAACCCACATCCCCTCCGCAACGCCGCAGTCCGGACTGTGCAGAATGTCCAGCAGATCGTCTCCGCAGAACAGTCCCGACGGCTCCAAAATGATTCGATCGACCTTGCCGTTTAACTCGCGGAGCAGATCGTGCAGCGTTACCTTCAGCGTGCAGCAGACGCAGCCGCCGGAGATCTCGCGCACATCCGCACCGTCCGCCGAAAGCAGCGCTCCGTCCACGCCGGCGCGTCCGAATTCGTTTTCAATAATACAGTAGGAGATGCCGCGGCGCTTCAACCAAGCCGCATAGCGTGCGACGAGCGTCGTCTTGCCCGCGCCGAGGAAGCCCGTTACAACATCCAGCCGTGTAATACCTGACATAAATCCGTTGCCTCCGATAATAAGAAGAACACAGAGCACCCCTTCCCGAGAACGGGGTGAGGATGTGCCCTGTGTTCGATGAGCTGCGTTAATTGCACATAGAGAGCGCACGCTCTGCCGCCGTCGCCGCATCGGGCGTATAGACGTCGGCGCCGATTTGCTCACAGAATGCCTCCGTCACGGGTGCGCCGCCGACCATGATGGTCACCTTGTCGCGGATGCCGGCATTCTCCGCCGCCTCGACGACTTCCTTCATAACGCCCATCGTCGTGGTCAGCAGGGCAGAGCAGCAGATAAACTGGCAGTCCTGCTCAATCGCGGTCTGAATGAACGTCTCCGGCGCAACGTCGGTGCCGAGGTCGATGACCTCAAAGCCCTTGCCTTCGAGCATCATTTTGACCAGATTCTTGCCGATGTCGTGCAGGTCGCCGCGGACGGTGCCGATGCAGACCTTGCCCGTCGCCTTCACGCCGCTCTGACTCAGCAGGGGCTTGAGCACGCTCGTTCCCATGTTCATGGCGCGGGCAGCGACCAGCACCTCGGGAACAAAAACCTCGTTGTTCTTGAATTTTTCACCGATCACGCTCATGCCGTCGAGCAAGCCCTGCTCCAAAATGTCGGACGCGGGGATGCCCTCGTCGATCGCTTGCTGCACAAGCGTCTTGACGATCTTTGCCTTACCTGCCTGTACATTGAGAGAAATTTCGTGAAGATCCATAGCTTCCTCCTGCTTGTATCGTTTGTTGTAGTATGCTTGACAAAATTAAGTATACTCCATTCGGCAGAATGTGTATTGTGATTTTCTACAATAATTTGCAATTTTCTACGGACTATTGAACAGTTACTCCTGCCCGTAAACACCGTAGGTTTTTGCAATATCGATCATCCGACGGGCACGGTCGAACGAGGCGTTCGCGGGATATTCGCAGCCTGTCGCAAGCATGAAGCCGCCGCCCTTCGCCATGGCGTCGATCTGGTCGCGGCACTGGGTGTCCCACTCCTCGTCCGTGCCGATAACGGCGTTGGCGGGCGTGACGCAGCCGATGAGCGTGACCTTGTCGCCGTATTTTTCCTTGCACTCGGCAAAGCTCGTGCAGTCGTCGGGCGGATAGAGGAAGGAGATGGCAGCGGGCCGGATACGGTCGATCTGTACGTCAAAATAGATGCGCTGACCGCAGTTGTGGATCATGTTCATGCAGCCGTGCTTGCGGACGACCTCGGCGAGCATCTCCATCGGCACGCCCTCGACCTCGTCCCACATGCTTTTGCTCATGATCGAGCCGCTGGCGAAGAGCGTGTCCCACATGATCGCGTCCACGCCGGTGTCGCAAAGCGCGGCAACATAGTCGGCAAGCGTCTCGGCGACGCGCCATGTTGCCTCCTTCACGGCGTCGGGGTCGTCGTAGAGGTCCATATACATATCCTGCTGATTGCGCAGCATCGAGAGCGTACCGAGCGGTCCGAACACGAAGGCAACGATGGGCAGCTTGCCCTTCTTCTCCGCGACCAGCCGCTTGCAGACGTCAACGTGCATCTTCATGCGCTCGCTCTGACGCCAATCGACCTTTTGGATTTTTGCGTAATCGTCAATGTCCTGAATCACAAGGTCGGAATAGTCGGGGTGCGCCGCCTCGTTTTCGGGGTAGATGAGCTTCTGCCCCCATGCGTCGCACTCGACGGAGAGGTCGATCAGCGTGACGAGGCAGTCGATGTCAAACTCCTCTGCGGTTTTCAGAAAGCCCGCCGCACAGGTCGCCGCGTCCTGCGACCATTGCGGATAGGTGGCGTTGACCAGCTTGCGGTTGATCCCCGCGAGGATCGGATAGACCGGCACGCGGTCAGCTTCCTTGTGGGACAGTGCGGCAACAACGCGTTCGTAATGTGTCATAATGTGCTCCCTTCGCTGTTTTTTCGAAAATAGTATTGCTTTTTTCTACGCAATTCGGTATATTGTTATTATACGAACGACAAAAATACCTGTATTGTAAAAAACAACGATTTTTGGTAATTTCGGAGGATTCCCCATGCCCGCAGGAATTTTTACGCTGATCTCGGAGAAGCGCATCGAGCGCATTCTCTCCACGCTGCACGAGCTGATGGGACTGCCGATCCACATGATCGACGAGAACGGCGGCGAGCTGCTTTCCTTCGGCTTCCCGACGCCCTATTGCACCATGGTCAATCAAACGGTCTTTCCGCGCCATGTCTGCACCAAGCTCTGCACGGACGCGGGCGAGCGGGCGCGGGTCATCGGCGGGGCGTACGTGTTTTCCTGTCCCGCGAACCTGAATCTGATCACCTTTCCGCTGATTAACCGCGCCCGACTGCTCGGCAGCGTCATTTTGGGACCTTTCCTGATGGACACGCCGGACAGTACCCTTGTCAGCGGGCTTGCCGACACCTATCGGCTCTCGCCGAAAAACGTGCTGGAGCTGTACGACGAGCTGCCCGCGCTGCCGATCCTGCCGCCGGGCAAGGTCAAGCACCTGCAGGAGCTGACGGAGTATCTGCTCGCGCCGCTGCTGCCGGCGGAGCGCGTGCTGCTGCTCAAATCACAGGAAAAGCTCTACCAGCAGTCGCGCATCAACGAGACGATTCAATTATATAAGGAGCAGAAATCCTCGCCGTCGCAGCAGTTTTTCTATGAAAAGGAGTCCGAGCTGCTCATCAAGGTGCGGACGGGCGACATTCGGCAGGCGAAGGCGCTGCTCAACGAGCTGATCGGGCACGTCCTGTTCAGCGAGGGCGGCAAGGTCGAGTCCGTCCGCACGCACGCCATCGAGCTGACGACGCTCCTGTCGCGCGTTGCCATCGACGGCGGCGCGGGCACTGCCGCCATCTACGAGCTGAATGGTAAATTTGCGACGCTGATGGGACAGGAGCAGAGCTTGGATGAGCTGTGCTATCTTTTACAGGACATGGTGGAGAGCTTCATGGACGCCATGTTCGGCGGACGTGACAAGGGAAATGCCTACGTCCGTGCGGCACTGCAATATATCGCGTCAAATTACGGGACGGGGCTGACGCTTGAGGGCGTGGCGAAGCAGGTCAACGTCAGCCCGAACTATTTCTCGGCGCTGTTTCGACGGATGGTGGGCTGCACCTTCCGCGAGCACCTCTGTCGGGTGCGGGTAGAGGAGAGCAAGCGCCTGCTGCTTTCAACGCGGTATTCGCTCAAGGAGATTGCCGTCGCGGTCGGCTTCTCCGATCAAAGCTATTTCAGTAAGGTCTTTAAGCAGCACACCGGACTTTCCCCGGGGCAGTATCGCTCCTGAGTCGGACGGCGCTTGAAATAACAGAAATTGAGGAGGAACAAACATGAAACATCTGAAAAAATCGCTTTTCTTGCTCGCCACGGCGCTCATGCTGCTTTCCCTCGCGGGCTGCGGCAGAAAAAACGCTGACCTGATCGACCTCGGTGACAGCTCTTTGCGCTATAAGTCCGCCTATGTTGTGACGGACACGACCGGCATGGAGGAGCAGGAGGTCCTCGTTGTGACCTTTGACTTTGCCAACAACAGCGCCGACCCGATCTCCTATGTCGGTCGGGTCGAGGAGGCGGCGGCGCAGAACGGGGAAGCCTTGGAGCATACCTCGGTATTTCTCGATTCCGACGCGTCAAAGCAGACAAGCGACACGCAGCTTGACGCGGTGGCTTCCGGAGCGACGATCGAGGTATCGACGGCGTTTGTTCTGCGCGACGGCACAACGTCGGTCGAGCTTGTGCTGTCCCGCACGGACGGCACCGAGGGCGGCAGTCTGACCATCGACCCGACACACCTCGACCGTACCCGCCTCTTCCTGTCGGCGGTTGGCTGATTCCAACAAAAGCGATTAAAAAAACAGGTAAAATTTGCAAAAATTGATGAAAAATGACAGTTGCGCGGCGGCGCGGCTTCGTATATAATAGTGATGTTGAGAAATCATTACTGCGGCGCTCTGCGCTGCGGAATAACTGGAGGAAAACAAAATGTCTGTAAAAGTTGCTATCAATGGTTTTGGCAGAATCGGTCGTCTGGCGTTCCGTCAGATGTTCGGCGCCGAGGGCTATGAGATCGTTGCCATCAACGACCTGACCTCTGCAAAGATGCTGGCGCACCTTCTCAAGTACGACTCCACGCAGGGCAACTACGTTGCAATGGGTCACACGGTCGATTACAACGAGGGCGAAGGCGAGGACAACTACATTGTCGTTGACGGCAAAAAGGTCGTCATCTACAAGATGCCCAACGCGGCTGAGCTGCCCTGGGGCAAGCTGGGCGTTGACGTCGTGCTCGAGTGCACCGGCTTCTACACCAGCAAGGCAAAGGCACAGGCGCACATCGACGCCGGCGCCAAGAAGGTCGTTATTTCCGCTCCCGCCGGCAACGACCTGCCCACCATCGTTTATAACGTCAACCACGAGACCCTGACCAAGGAAGACCACATCATCTCCGCCGCTTCCTGCACCACCAACTGCCTCGCTCCGATGGCAAAGGCTCTGAATGACCTCGCTCCCATCGAGTCCGGCATTATGTGCACCATCCACGCCTACACCGGCGATCAAATGATCCTCGACGGTCCGCAGCGTAAGGGCGACCTCCGCCGCAGCCGTGCGGGTGCTGTCAACATCGTCCCGAACTCCACCGGCGCTGCGAAGGCGATCGGCTTGGTCATCCCCGAGCTGAACGGCAAGCTCATCGGTGCGGCACAGCGTGTTCCGACCCCGACCGGCTCCACCACCATCCTCAACGCCATCGTGAAGGGCACCGTCTCCGTTGACGAGATCAACGCGCAGATGAAGAAGGAAGCCACCGAGTCCTTCGGCTACAACGAAGACCAGATCGTCTCCTCCGACGTCATCGGTATGCGCTTCGGCTCCCTGTTTGATGCCACTCAGACCATGGTCGTCAACCTCGAAAACGGCACCACGCAGGTGCAGGTCGTTTCCTGGTACGACAACGAGAACTCCTACGTTTCTCAGATGGTCCGCACCATCAAGCACTTCTCCACGCTGCTGTAATTCTCCAATATTTCGACTCCCGCGGGCTTCCCGCGGGAGTTCCGTTTATCCAAAAGTCTGACGGACTTTTGGATAAACGGAACTCAAAATTGCAAAATGAGAATAAATAAGAATATTTTGCAATTTTGCCCGCTGCGGCGGGGTTATTGAACGTGAAAGGGCACCCATCTCCGCGCTAAGTGCCGCCGCAA
>URWG01000066.1 GCA_900551495.1 uncultured Eubacteriales bacterium | reverse complement strand
CCGCCACGGCAGCGCCCGCGTTCTTTCCCTGACCTCGGAGCGCATTGAGCGGGAGCTGCGAGCCGGAAAAATCGTGCTGGTTGCAGGCTTTCAGGGTGTTGACGGGCACGGCGACATCACCACCCTCGGCAGAGGCGGTTCGGACACGACGGCGGTCGCGCTGGCGGCATTTCTGCACGCCGACCGCTGCCGAATCTACACAGATGTGGACGGCGTATACGACAAAGACCCGCGAAAGCACCCCGATGCCGTAAAATTCGAGACGGTCTCCTACAATCGGATGCTGACGCTCGCACGCGGCGGGGCAAAGGTGCTGCATGACCGCTGCGTAGAGCTGGCAAAGCAGCACGGCGTGGTGATTGAGGTCCGCTCCTGCTTCAACGATTCCTCCGGAACGCTGGTCTGCGGATAAAAATCGGAGCTGTCTTATTGTAAGGCAGCTCCTTTTTATATCGTTTGCTCCATAAAAAAGCGATAGGGGCGGAAGCCGATCGCCTCGTAAAACTTCATTGCCTCCGCATTGAACGCCCAAACGTCCAGCTCCAGCCGTGCAAAGCCCTTTTTCTCCGCCTCCCGACGGCAGAATTCCATGATCGCCGTCGCAACGCCCCGCCTGCGGTAGGCGGCATCGACGCCAAACTCCTCAATATGATAAAAGCGGCAGGCACAGCAATACGGAGACGCAGGTCGGTCGATATACTGTACCAGCGCAAAGCCGCAGACCGTTTCGTCGATTTCCGCAACAATCACATCCGCCTTCTCCGACGCAAACGCGTCATATGCGTGACGCTGCAGCTCCTCACAAAAGCCGGCGCGAAAAATGTCGGGACGCCCCTGTGCGTGCAGCTCGCTGACCGACCGACGCAGCCGATTGACCGCCTCCATGTCCTCCCGTTTTGCATATCGAACCGTCATTTTACAGTTTCTCCCTTCATCTCTGATCGTACTCTGCCCTATCATAGCCCGAAGCGCGGGATTTGTCAATGCGGAGGTAAAATGTAACCGCTTTCATCCCTCTTTGCCGAAAAGGGGCACTCCGATTGTCACTATTGCACAAACGCTTTTTGCCGAAATTGTATAAATATCCGAAAATAATTTTTCCTATTGACAACGTGAAAGCGTTGGATTATCCTGTAGATGTAAACAAAAGAAAGCGCTTACAGCGTTGTGTTTTTTGAGCAGGTTGATTAGATGAAGCAGGAAGCAAACATTTACGAAATCGCAAAAGAAGCCGGCGTCAGCATCGCGACGGTATCCCGCGTCATCAACCACAGTGCCCCCGTCAGCGAAAAGAGCTATCGGCGCGTCATGAACGCCGTCCAAAAGCTCAACTATGTCCCCAGCGGTACGGCGCGCAGCCTCAGCAAAAGCACCAGCAACTCTGTCGGCGCGGTCATCCCCGACATTAATAACCCCTTCTTCCCGCAGCTTTTGCAGGGTATCACGCGCATCGCCGACGAGCGCGGCTATAACGTGATCCTCTTCAACACCGATGAAAGCTCCCAGCGCGAGCATCAGGTCCTTCGCTCCATGCGTGAGCAGCGTCTGAGCGGCATTATTATCACGCCGGTCTCCGCCGAGGACGAGCTGACGCAGCGCAGTCTGCATGAGTTTGAGTCGCTGGGCGTCCCGGTCGTTCTGCTCGACCGCGAGGTGGACGGCGCCAACTTCGACCGCGTTATCACCGAGGACGATCAGGGCACGTTTGACGCGGTAAATACGCTCATCGCCGCGGGACATACCAAAATTGCAATTATCACGGGTCCCAAGACTTCCCGCCCCGGTCACGAACGACTGAAGGGCTTTCTGCGGGCGATGCAGCAGGCGCAGCTTCCCCTCCCGCAGGAGTACATCCGCGACGGCGACTTTATGGTTGAACGCGCTTACGAGCAGACGATGCAGCTATTCCGCCTGCCGGACCCGCCGACCGCCGTTTTCGCCTCAAACAACTTCACGACCTACGGCTGTCTGCGTGCATTTTCCAAGCTGAGGCTGCGCGTCGGTCGGGATATTTCCCTGATCGGCTTCGACGATATTGACGCCCTCGGCTGGCTGAACTACAACATTTCGGTCGTCAGCCGTGATGTTCCCGAGATGGGGGCGCAGGCGATGGCGCTGCTCCTCGGTCGGCTGGAAGAGGACGGCGCCAGCAGAGAGGGCAGACGCTGCTGCCTGCCGACGGAGCTGATTCTGCGCGGATCGGAGCTTCTGTGCGGCGGCAAAGCAGCCGATGCTGCCCCGAGTATGATTTAAGACAGGCAACAAATGTAGAAAAGGATACGCGTCATCCCGACTACGGTTGCCTTTCTCTTGCACAAAATATGTAAGCCCTTACATATATGTAAAATCCCCGTAAACTTCGATTGGAGGCAACTTTATGAAGGAAAAAGTAACCGTATTCGGCAGCTTTGTCGTCGATCTGATGGCACGCACGCCGCATTTGCCTGTTCCCGGCGAGACAGTAAAGGGCAGTCTCTTTAAGCAGGGTGCCGGCGGCAAGGGCTTCAATCAGGGCATTGCCGCGCATAAGGCAGGCGGCGATGTTGCGATGGTCACAAAGCTCGGCAGAGACAGCCTTGCCAATGTCGCGCTCGACGCGATGGACGCCGTCGGAATGCCGAAGGACTACCTGTTCTATAATGACGAGGTCGCAACGGGCATTGCGCTCATCATGGTTGACGAGAACACGAGTCAGAATGAGATCGTGATCGTCCCAGGCGCGTGCGGAACGATTACGCCGTCGGATATTGAGAAGGTCGCCGAGTGCATCAAGTCGTCGGGCTACCTGCTTTTGCAGCTTGAGGTCAATCAAGACGCGAACGAGCAGGTCGCTGCGCTGGCGAAGGAGAACGGCGTCAAGGTCATCATCAATACCGCGCCGTATCAGCCCGTTACCGACGAATTCCTGAACGGAGCCTGGCTCGTCACGCCGAACGAGGTCGAAGCGGAGGAGCTGACCGGTGTTCCCGTCACGGACCTTGAGAGTGCCGACCGCGCCGCCGCCGTATTCTTCGCCAAGGGCGTACAGAACGTCCTGATTACGCTCGGCAGCCGCGGTGTGTACATCAACACCGAGGGACACTCCGAGATCGTCCCCGCCTACAAGGTCAAGGCGATCGACACCACAGGCGCGGGCGATGCCTTCAACGGTGGACTTCTGACCGCCCTGTCCGAGGGCAGGACGCTGCGCGAAGCCGCTGTCTTTGCCAATGCGCTGGCTGCTCTGTCCGTCCAGCGTCTCGGCACGACGCCTGCCATGCCGACCAGAGAGGAAATCGACGCTTTCTTAGCCGAGCATCACTGACGAACTTTATTTAAGGAGGAAATACAATGCTTAGAGGAATCCCCGATATTATCGGCTCCGACCTGTTAAAGGCGCTCGCCGACACCGGTCACGGCGATCTGATCGTCATTGCCGACCACTTCTATCCCCCCATCACCAAGACCCCGAACGGCGTGAGCATTCAAGCCAAGGGCAACGGCGCGGCGGAGATGGTCGATGCAATCCTGAAGCTGGTGCCGCTGGACGTCGAGTATGAGGAGCACCCCATCCAGTACATGGTCCCCGATGCCGACTCCGGTATCACGCTGGAAAGCTCCCCCGTTTGGGAGGACACCGTTAAGGCGGTCGTCAACAACGGCTACAAAGCCGAGTGTGTCGGTCCGCTGGAGCGCACGAAGTTCTATGAAAAAGCAGCCCACGCCTATCTGACCGTCTGCACCAGCGAGCGTCTGCCCTACGGCTGCATCATCCTGCAAAAGGGCGTTCTGTAACATCGGATGTAATTGCAATAACAGCAATTTCATTATAATTTGAAGGAGGAAAACAAAATGAAGAAACTCATCGCAATGCTTCTGATCGTCGTAATGATCGCAGCGCTGTTTACCGGCTGCGGCGGCGGCAAGGACGACAAGTCCTACAAAATCATCTACGTCACACCGTCCACCGCTTCCGACTTCTGGAGCCAGGTCGAGACCGGCATCAAGCAGGCTCTGAAGGACTATGAAGCCTCCCTCGGCATCAAGATCGAGTACTCCCTGATGGGACCGGCGCAGGAAATCGACGCGGAAGGCTATGTCGCCGCGATGGAGAGCGCCATTGCCGCAAAGCCCGACGCAATCCTGACCGCTACCCTGAACATTGACCCGACCGTTCCCAAGGCTAAGGAAGCGACCGAAGCCGGTATCGTTCTGAACTTCGTCAACTGCGGTCTCGGCAACGGCGACGACGGCAAGAACGCCGACTACTACAACCAGTTCTACTACTGCTCCAACACCACCATCGGCGAAATGGCTGCACAGGCATTCCTCGCTGCGATGGAGAGCAAGGGTCTTTCCACCGAGTCCGGTGTCATCGGTATGCAGATGAACATGGAAAACGCTGCTCTGGACTTCAGAATGCAAGGCTTCCGTGACTACATCGCCGAGAAGGCTCCCGGGATCACCATGACCGACACCGAGTACAACGACAACGATGCGACCAACTCCCAGGGCGACGCCGAAGCCACCATCTCCGCTTACGGCGACGAGCTGATCGGCATCTACGCCGGCAACAACCTCACCTGCGACGGCGTCTGCAACGCGCTGCGTGCTGCCGACCTCAAGGAAGGCGTTGTTTCCGTCGGCGTTGACTCCGACGACGTTGAGATCGCGGCACTCCGCGACGGCTACCTCTCCGCTATCATCGTGCAGGACGCCTTCACGCAGGGCTACAAGTGCATGGAGAACGCCATCCTCACGCTGACGCAGGGCAAGAACCCCGAGTCCGCGAAGCAGGTCAACATTCCTCCTGTCATCGTTACCCCCGAGAACATTGACAGCGAAGAGATTACCTTCATGATGTCCCCGTACGTCAAGTAATTTTCCCAAAGCACCGCTTGGATCGTCCGCCGATGGTCCCCATCGGCAGACACCGAAACCGCTCTGCCGCTCAAAAGCAGAGCCGATAACAGACAAAACGCAGGCTGCCGCCGTGCACTTTCCTTTCCATCACGGCGGCAGCCCACTCCCAAAGGAACGAGGGTGCTACATTGCAAGATTTGATTTTGAAAATTGAACACGTCAGTAAGTTCTATCCCGGCGTGACGGCGCTCAACGACGTCAGCTTCACGCTGAAAAAGGGTGAGGTTCGGGCGCTGGTCGGAGAAAACGGCGCGGGAAAGTCCACTCTGATTAAGTGCATTATGGGCGTCGAAAAGCCCGAAGAAGGCACAATCCAAATGGAATACAACGGCGAATGGATCGTCAACAACAGCGCCGTTGACGCGCAGGCGCACGGCGTGTTTGCAAACTATCAGCACGTCAACATCGCGCCCGACCTGAGCATTGCCGAGAACTACTTCCTCGGACGCCAGCCCAAGACGCGGCTGGGTATCGTCGATTGGAAGAAGATGGCACGCGACAGTCAGGCGATCATTGACAAATTTGAGATGGGCGTCAACCCGCTGGAAAAGATCCGCGAGCTGCCGATCGCAATGCAGGCAATGGTCACGATCAGCAAGATCTCTGTGAATAAGGATATACGGCTTGTCATTTTCGACGAACCCACCGCGCTTCTCGAAAATGAAAAGGTTGAAATATTGTTCCGCTTCATCAAGGAGCTGAAAAGTCAGGGCGTCAGCATTATCTACATCTCCCACCGTCTGGAGGAGATTATGGATATTTGCGACACGGTCACCATCCTCAAGGACGGCACCTACGTTGACACAAAGGATGTCTCCGAGGTCACGAAGGACAGTCTGATCTCCATGATGGTCGGTCGCCAAATGTCCGATATTTACAATATCAAGCATTATGCCACCGACGAGGAGCTGCTGCGCATCGAGGGCTTCACCGACTCAAAGAACTTCAAGGATGTCAGCTTCTCGCTGCATAAGGGCGAGATTTTGGGCTTCGCGGGCTTGGTCGGTGCAGGGCGAAGCGAGGTCATGCGTGCCCTGACCGCCGTCGAACGCAGGCTCAGCGGCGATGTCTACCTGCACGGCGAGAAGGTCACGATCAAAAGCCCCTCCGACGCGCTGCAAAAGGGCATCGGCTTCCTGACCGAGGACCGTCGCGCGGACGGCTGCGCCCTGAAGCTCGATATTAAAACAAACATCAACATGAGCTCCTATGACATGATCAGCAAGGCGGGCTTCCTCAGTCCCCCGACCGAGCGCCGACGCGCCGAGGATTATTCCAAGCGCGTCAATGTCAAGACTCCGTCGATCTCCCAGCTCGTCGGCAATCTTTCCGGCGGCAACCAGCAGAAGGTCGTTATCGCAAAGCTCCTTTGCCGCGATCCCGAGATTCTGATCTTCGACGAGCCGACCGTCGGCATTGACGTCGGCGCAAAGCAGGAGATCTTCAAGCTCATCGAGCAGTTGACCGCGCAGGGGCGCGGCGTGATTCTGATTTCGTCCTACCTCCCCGAGGTCATGGGACTTTCGGATCGGCTGATCGTCATGGCGCAGGGTAAGATCACCGCCGAATACGACAAAGAAGCACTCAAGACGCTGACCGAGGCAGATGTGCTCCGCATGGCGTCCATTGAAGAATAAGAGGAGAGAAGATTATGTCTGTGTTAACTAAAAACTCCCGTCAAAACAGTAACAGTCTGCTCCGCCGCATGACCAAGCGCTCGGAGTTCACGATCGGACTGGTCGTTCTGCTGCTGTTCGTGCTTGCCTCCGTCGGCACCAGCACCTTCTTCAGCACTTATAACCTCATGAACCTGACCAAGCAGGGCGCGATCGTCGGCGTTCTTGCCGTCGCGCAGACGCTGGTCATCATCACCGGCGGCATCGACATTTCCGGCGGTGCGATCGCGGGTCTCGGCTGTATGTCCATGGCGCTGCTGATGCAGGGCAGAGGCAGTGAGCGGCTCGGTCTTGCGCTGGTCGTCAACTTCGTGATCTGCATTCTCTGCGGCTTTATCAACGGCGTTATCATCTTCGACCTGAAGGTCCCTGCCATGATCGCGACTCTCGGTACGCAGACGATCTACCGCGGCATCTTGAAGCTCCTCTGCGCTGGCAACTCCGTCACCTTCTTTGAGCCGGACGGCTCCACTTTCGTCGGACTTTTCGAGAGCATCGGCAACTACAACGTTTTCGGCGTGCTTCCCGTGCTGGCTTGCATTTGGCTGGTCGTTGCGATCGTCGCCTTCCTGCTGCTGCGCTACACCGTATTCGGCAGAAACCTGTTCGTCATCGGCTCCGGTATTGAGGTCGCCCGTCTGAGCGGCGTCAAGGTCCGCAAGACCTTCTATTTAGTCTATTCCCTTGCCGGTCTTGTCTACGGCATCGGCGCCGTCATGTTCGCCGGTCGTGTGCTGCGTGCAATGCCCGGCTCCGGCGAAGGCTATGATATGAACGCCATTGCCGCGGCAGTCATCGGCGGCGCTTCCCTCTCGGGCGGTCGCGGCGCGATCACAGGCACCTTTGTCGGCACGCTGCTGATGGCAATTATCGACAACGCAGGCAAGGCGTTCCTGATTAACCCCTACATCTTGGAGATCACCACCGGCGTCCTCATCATTATCGCCGTCGCGATGGACATGATGAAGACCCGCAAAAAGGCATAATCCGCGTTTGCGTGTTTTCTTGTTCCCCCCTGTTCTCCCCCCCCTCCGCCGGCCCGTCCCATCCGGCGGCTCACCTTTATTGTTTGGCAGAAAATAGGGGTAGAAAAAGCAGCAGCCGTATGTTATAGTATACCGAGCAGGAGGAGACGGAGCGGTCCGCGCGGATTTGCCCCGCAAAACAGCAGAACATGAACAGAAAAAATGTCTCGTTGACCGAAGGGTCCATCTGGAAAAATCTGACGCTTTTTGCCATTCCCATTCTTTTGGGGCAGGTTTTTCAGCAGCTTTATAATACCGCCGACGCGTGGATCGTCGGTCACTTCCGCTCCAACTCGGAATATGCGGCGGTGACCTCTACGGGAAGCCTCGTCTTTCTTCTGATCGGCTTCTTTTCGGGCATTGCCGTCGGCGCCGGTGTCGTCATCGCCCGCTACTACGGCGCGAAGGACCGCAAGAAGCTTGACAGCGCCATTCATACCACTGTCGCCTTCGGTCTGATCTGCGGCGTTGTGCTGAGCGTGATCGGCGTTCTGCTGACCCCGACCCTGTTGGAGCTGATGCAGACCGACGAGAGCTACTTTCAATACTCCGTCGAGTACTTCCGCTACTATTTCCTCGGCGCGCTGTCCATCGTCATGTACAACCTCGGCATGGGTATTCTCCGCGCCGTCGGCGACAGCAAGTCCCCGCTGTACTATCTGATCTTCTCGTCGCTGGTCAATATCGGGCTGGACTACCTTTTTGTCGGCGTGTTCGACTGGGGCGTTTGGTCGGCGGCGCTTGCGACCTCGATCTCACAGCTTCTGAGCGCCGTGCTGTGTATTATCCGACTGGCAAAGGGCGGCGAGGACTACAGCTTCAGCTTCCGCCGTCTGCGCATCGAGGGACCCATGCTGCGCGAGGTCATTCGCTACGGGCTGCCCTCCGGTATTCAGAATTCCATTATCGCCTTTGCCAATGTCGTTGTCCAGTCGAACATCAATATGTTCCACGAAGACACCGTTGCCGGCTGCGGCACCTATTCCAAGCTTGAAGGCTTTGCCTTCCTGCCCATCACCTGCTACACCATGGCGTTGACCACCTTCGTCAGCCAAAATCTCGGTGCAAAGCAGCACGAGCGCGCGAAGAAAGGCTCCGTGTTCGGCATTGTGAGCTGCGTCATTATGGCGGAGCTGATCGGCGTTATCATGCTGCTGTTTTCGCGCCCGCTGCTCTCCTTCTTCACCAAGAATGAGGCGGCGATTGACGTCGGGCAGCGGCAGATTCAGGTCGAGGCGCTGTTCTTCTGTATGCTGTCGTTTTCCCACTGTATCGCGGCGATCATGCGCGGCGCGGGAAAACCGCTGATCCCGATGTTCGTAATGCTGGGCGCGTGGTGCGTGCTGCGCGTCGCCTATATCAGCATCGTCGTACCGATCGTCGGCGAGAGCTGGGTCATTTTCTCGGCATACCCGCTGACATGGACCGTCAGCAGCATCGTTTTCCTGATTTTCTATCTCAAGAGCGACTGGATCCACGGGTTTGACAAAAAAGCCGCCATTGAACAACAATAAAATACACAAAAGCCTTCGGCACCGCCGAAGGCTTTTTGTCAGACTGTCAAAGAAGTTCAGTTTGTCATTGCGAGACCCTGAAAGGGTCGTGGCAATCTCGCAGAATTGTTCTGAAATCTCGATAAGCTTTGGCGAATTCGAAACATTTTATATGAGATTCCCACGTCGGGCTACGCCCTCCTCGGAATGACACGGGGTTTTTCGAC